>JACQYE010000050.1 GCA_016208355.1 Chloroflexota bacterium
GATACAGACCAAGTTCCGCAGGCGTCGGCGTGGGTGCAGGCGCAGGGGACGCCCCGATGTATTCCAGGTAGGCCAAACGACACCACCCGGCTGGCGCGTCAATGCGCGCCCATTGCTCGCCCTGGCTGGTCTGGACTTCCAAAACATTCACAGCCTGATCGCTGGTCAGCGCGCCAACCTGCCTGAAGGTGCTGCCTGGTCCGGCAAACACTTTGAGCGATGACCCCCTAAAACAATACAGGCCGAGACCCGAGGGCGGCGGTGTAGGAGTCGGTGTGGGCGTTGGTGTTGGCGTAGGAGGCGTACCCGCCAAATCCATGTAGATGGCATTGTAGTCCACCACTTTTTTTACTGCCGGATGACCCGGAACAGCCCTGGTATCGGCGCGTGAGGTAAATTGCCAGATGGCAGGACTCGTCCAAGGTCTGAGTGCGACTGGTTTCAACACCCCATTCACTATATCCCTTTTCAGGGCCTCCAGGCGCTCTGCCGTGAATATGGTGGGGGAGAAATTCAGAATCCATAGATCCTTCGGCCATTGCGCCAGCCCCAGCGGATACTTCGCCGCCCAGGTCGCCGCTTCCCCGCCAATGGTGCGCCAGAAAGAAGGATATGTATATATTAGCGGTTTAATTCCGTGTTTTTCGATTTCATACAACCATGAACCGGCCGCATTCAGGCAGTCGGAACCCTTTTTCCCGTCCAGCGTTTCAAAATCAAGGATGAAGTAATCCCGGGCCGGGTCAAAACCCGCCGAGTTCACAACTGTCCAGCAGAACTGTGCCTGCTGGATGGCATTTTGGTTGCTACGGAAGAAATGATACGCGACCCGCGGCAGGATGCCTTCCGCGGCCCTCCACTGCACGCTAAAGGCCGGATCCCTGTAGGACACTCCTTCACTGGACTTAATAATCGCCAACGACAATCCGCCCTGGTCACGGGCGAGCCGCCAGTCTACCGGTTTGTAGTTATTGGTTGCTATGAACGCATCGTAGTATGAAACGTCAATTGCCCATTTGATTGTCATCGCATTTCTCCTTTTCCTGGATCAACCTGTAACGCCCGGTAGTCATACTGGCGGGGCAGAGACCAGAATCCTTATTTCCGGGCCGAATGATGTTATCTTACACGAAATTCCTTTCCCGTGCAATCATCCATCATGGCTAGCGTAAAGCAGGTTCGGTAGGCCTTTTCCCTGAATGGGGAGTACCTAAATAAGTGGGTAAAAGGGTATGACGTCCTGTCATTCTGAGCCGCGAAGCGGCGAAGAATCTCATACTTTTCAGGCAATACTGAGAGATTCTTCGCTCCCTTTGGTCGCTCAGAATGACACTACACAAAGAATACCCACAACACGCTTACCCGCCGCGCCTCCAACCGGCGTACCCCGGCGCGCTGGGTGCTCAGCCATGGCCTGCGCCACTGGTGGCTGGTCATCATCATGGTCGTCGGCGCTTACGGCAACGCCCAGTTGGCCGCTTATGTACCGATCCTCACCGGGCGCGCTTTCAACCTCATCCAGGAAAATTCAGGCGCCATCTCCTCCGGTCTCCTGACGATTGCCCTGCTCATTGGCGGCTCTCAGGTAGTGCGCGCCGTGCTGCAGTTGGGTCGCAACTTCGGCGCGGAGGTTATTGCACAGAAAGTCGAGCGCGATGTGCGTGACGAGTTGTACGTCTCCCTGCTCGGCAAGAGCATGACCTTCCACAGCCTCCAGCCGGTGGGCGACACGATGGCCCGCGCCACCAACGACGTGCGCGAAGTCAACTTCCTGTTCAGCCCCGGCGTCAACCTGGTGGTTGGCTCCCTGCTCTTCCTGGTGATGCCGATCATCTTTGCGCCGCAGTACCACTGGTCGCTCATCCTGACCCCGCTTCTGTACACTATCCTGTACTTCTTTTCCCTGCGGCGCTATCTCAAGAACTTGGAACCAATCACCGACGAGGCGCGCGAATCCTTCGGCCAGATGAACACCCATCTCTCCGAAGCCTTGGACGGCGTGGAAGTGATGAAGGGCGCGGCGCAGGAGGAAGCCGAAGTAAGACGCTTTGCTGACAACGCCCGCCGCGTGCGCCTTGCCAACGTCCGCCAGGGAGACCTGGAAGCGCGCTTCATCCCGCTCCTGATGATGGCCGTGGCGATGGGCGTTGGGCTGTTCCATTCCATCTTCCTATACAGGCAGGGACTCCTCGACACCGGCGACGTGGTGGCCTACATGGGTCTCCTGCTGATGCTCGATTTCCCCACCTGGACTTCCATTTGGGCGTATTCCCAGATCTCCCTCGGCCTGGCCGGGGCGCGCCGCATCCTCGACCTGATGACCCGCGAGAACAACCTCGACCAGAACGAGAGCGGGTACGCGGGCGGGATGAAGGGTGAGGTGGAATTCCGGGACGTGAGTTTTGTCTACAGCGAGGGCGAGCCGACCCTGGAGTACGTCTCCTTCAAGGTCAAGCCGGGGCAGACGGTGGCCATCGTCGGGCAGACCGGATCGGGCAAGACTTCGCTGATGAAACTGATCAACCGCACCTACGACGCCACCGGCGGTCAGGTGCTGGTGGACGGGAGAAACGTGCGCGACTGGAACCTGGCCGCCTTGCGCCAGCAGATTTCCATCATCGAACAGGATGTTTTTCTCTTCTCCCGCAGCATCGCGGAGAATATCGCTTTCGGCAAACCAGGCGCCGGGTCCGAAGAGATCGAAGCCGCCGCCCGCGCCGCCCAGGCCGACGAGTTCGTCCAGTCCTTCGAGAAGAAGTACCAGACCGTCGTCGGCGAACGCGGCGTCACCCTCTCCGGCGGCCAACGCCAGCGGATTGCCCTGGCACGTGCCTTCCTGACCGACCCGCGCATCCTCGTCCTGGACGATTCGACCAGCGCCATTGACAGCGCCACCGAAGACCTGATCCAGCGCGCCATCGCCGCCGCAGCCAGGGGACGCACCACGTTCATCATCACCCACCGCCTTTCACAGATCCGCTGGGCCGACCTGATCATCGTCCTGCGCAAGGGACGCATCGCCGCCATCGGCACGCACGAGGAACTGATGCAAACCTCGGAAGCATATTCGAGAATATTTAGAGAATAACCTGTTGTAGGGGCACAGCGCTGCTGTGCCCCTACGGAGAAATCATGGGCTTCTTCGACGAACTCAACCCCGAAAAATATGACCGCCAGTACAAGGATGCTGACCTGGTGAAACGCATTGCCGGCCAGTTCAAATCTTCCGGCAAGGGCATCTTCCTCATTTCGTTGCTGACGGTCGTGATGTCACTCATTGGCGCCATCCTGCCCATCGTGACCGGGCGCGCCATAGACTTTCTCTCCAGCGAGAACGACTGGGTCATCCTGCTCGCCATCCCCGGCGCGGTGGCTTTCGTCGGCGTCAGCGAATGGGGGCTGAACTGGGTGCGGCGCAGGCTCACGGTCCGCGTGCTGGGCGACGTGGTGCTCGACCTGCGCACGCGCGCCTTCCGCGCCGCCGCTGAACATGACCTATCGTTCTACGACCAGTTCTCCTCCGGACGCATCGTCTCGCGCATCAACTCCGACACCAACGACCTGAGCCAACTGGTCGTAATCGTTACAGATGTCGGCTCACAGGTGCTCCAGGCCATCGTCCTCGGCATCATCCTGGTCAACACGGAATGGAAACTGTCGCTGGTGCTCTTCTCCTTCATGCCGGTCGTCTTTGGCATCGCCATCGGCTTCCGCCGCCTGGCACGCGTCGTCACCAAGAAGGGTATGCAGGCCATGGCGGATGTCAACTCCGCCATTAAAGAGACTGTCTCCGGCATCGCCATCGCCAAGAACTTCCGCCAGGAGATGACCATCTTCGATGAGTTCGACAGCGCCAACCGCAAGTCCTATCGCTTCAATATCCAGCGCGGCTTTATCCTGTCGCTCATCTTCCCGGTCCTGAATGGCGTCACCGGCATTTTCACCGCCATCCTGGTCTATTTTGGCGGCCTTTCCGCCGCCGCGGCGGTCATCTCGGCCGGCGCCTGGTATCTGTTCCTGCTCAGCCTCGACCGCTTCCTGTGGCCGGTGATGAACCTCTCGGCCTTCTGGGCGCAGATCCAGAATGGACTCTCCGCCGCAGAACGCGTCTTCGCCCTGGTGGACGCGGAACCGGCAGTCGTCCAGTCGGACCGGCAGCCTGTGGAGGCCTTAAAGGGTGGGGTGCGCTTCGAGGGGGTTTCCTTCCGCTATGGAGACAAAGAACCGGTGCTGACCGATTTCAGCCTGACCATCCCCCCCGGCGAAAACCTGGCCATTGTTGGCCATACTGGCTCGGGCAAGACTTCCATCGCCCGCCTGATCGCCCGCTTCTACGAGTTCCAGGGTGGGCGCATCCTGGTTGATGGCAGCGACATCCGTTCCTTCGACCTCCAATCCTACCGGCGCAGGCTGGGCATCGTCTCGCAGGTCCCTTTCCTTTTCTCCGGCACGGTGGCCGAGAATATCCGCTACGCCAAACCGGAAGTGACCGACGCAGAAATGCTATCCATGGCGAAGCGCATCGGCGATGGCGACTGGCTGGAGACCCTCTCCGATGGACTGGAGACGCAGGTGGGCGAACGCGGCGGACGGCTCTCGATGGGCCAGCGCCAACTCGTCGCCCTGATGCGCGTCCTGGTGCAGAAACCCGCCATCTTCGTCCTGGATGAGGCTACCGCCAGCATTGACCCGTTCACCGAGTGGCAGATCCAGCAGGCGCTCCATCTCATCCTGTCCGAGGCCACCAGCATCCTGATCGCCCACCGTCTGTCCACGGTCAAGGCCGCCGACCGCATCATCGTGCTCGATAAAGGGAAGATCCTCGAAGAAGGCAGTCACAACGGGCTGCTCCAGCAGGGCGGGCACTACGCTACACTCTATAACACGTACTTCCGGCACCAAAGTTTGGCGTACGTGGAGCAAGCCAAAGAGTTGGTGGCAAAGTAAGTGTTAATGCCAACAGCCTTACAGCCAGCATAGCTATTAAGGAGGAATTGCAATGGTAACTGAAATTGTTGAGAAGGTAATCTATTACCCAAAAGAGCAGCTTGAGGCTTGGAAGCAGGGAGATAAAAGACTCGTTCCAGAATTTGTCAACGAAGAAGAACGGAAACAGATTAGGAATCAACCCAAGTATCATTTCGGCGAAATCTTTGCATTAAGGCATTATCAGAGAGAAGGCTGGCTGGGTTGTTTTTCTTACGCCCTTGGCGATCAATATCTTCGATCACAGGCACGTAAGGTAGGACGAGAAAAAGTCAAGGAGATAATACCAAAAGGAAAGCTAAAAAAATTTCTTGCTATTTCTTGTGAAACGCGAAATATGAAGTTTGGCACTGGCGAGCCAGATCTATTTCTTTACAAACCTAATGGCGAATACAAATTCGTCGAAGTCAAGAAGCAAACCGACAAGATACGATCTGCACAACGAACCTGCATTGCCCAGATATTGGCCTCGTTGGATTGTAAAGTGGATATTGTCTTCCTTTGCGAAGAGGGGCATCAGCATAATCCGAAGACGTATGCGTTTGACCTAGACTAATAGAAATTGAAAAAACTCAGATAATGCCCCCGGCTAGTACAATGTGCCGGGGGCATTGAAAGGTTTCGCCAGTGATCCACGCTAAGGATTATTCCCGCAAACATCCTGTTGGCCGGGCGCACAATATTTCACTTCACCGCCGACCATGGTCATCACCACATAAATGTCGGGGAGTTGCTCCACAGGCGTTGTCAATGGATTTGCAGACAAGATAACAATGTCCGCGTATTTGCCGGGCTTGAGGCTGCCGATTACATCCTCCTGCTGCGCGGCATACGCGCCGTTGATGGTCAGCATCTCCAGCGCCTCCTGAACGGTGATTGCTTGCGCGACCTGCCAGGGTTCGGGGGGTCTCCCTGTAAATGTCGTCCGTGTTACTCCCTGATAAATGGACTGCACTACAGTCGCCTCGTAACTGGGACCGTTGAAGCCGTTTCGCCAATCTGTGCAACACCAGGGATCGTCCGTATTCCCGATCAGGAAAACGCCGGTCTCGATTAGATCCCGCCATCGGGCGGTGTGTTGCACTTCGGTGGCAGGGATGTAGAGTTTGAATGAGGCATCATCGGGCAGGCTTCCGGCATTGATAAATCCCACCGAGCCGATAATGCCAAGGGCTGCCATTTTATCGAGCTGGTCATCGGTCATGGTCCCGATATGCTCGAGACGGAGTCGCAGGGTATCGTTGCTGTTCCCGTTCAAACCTGCTTCGTAACCATTCAAGACAATTTCGTTGGCCGTGGGACTGAAGGAATGGGTGGCCACCTGCCAACCTGCCTCGGTCGCATCCAGCACCATTTGGGTGAATTGCGCTTGCGAGAAAAAGACTTGCTCCCCCCACTCGCGGTCAAGGGTGATTTTAAGTCCGGCGATTTGCAAATAGGGGCTGTATTGGTGGAGGGGCTGGTATGCCCGCCACCACTGGGTGTAATCATATTCGAAATTCATGGTGAGGTACATCGAAACGCGCAGCGGCATGGCATCGGCCATGTTGACCAATTCGTCCAGGCGTTGATCTGTGACGAACAATTCGTGAATGCTTGTCAAGCCCTGGGAAAGAGCCTTCTCCATCATTTGCTCGGCAGAAGGATCGCCAAAGTGCCAGCGGTCGCCGATTCGATGCGCGTGAGAGTCGATAAACCCCGGGGTCAAGGTCATGCCCAGGATATCAACCAGTTTCGTTCCATCTCCTTTGTAATTCATCACTTCTGCTTCGCTTCCGACGGCAAGGATGAGGCCATCTTTGACCGCAAGAGCCTGTGCTGTGGGTCGGTTGGGTTCCATGGTCAGGATTTGCCCATTGTAGTAGATGACGTCCGCGACTTCGCCAACCGGTTGTTGAGATGGAATCTCTTCGCTTGCATAGCCTATTACTTCAACTTCCCGCCATGCCACCCAGGAGGGGCTTTGGGTAGTAACGATCTTGATAAATCGAATATTCGTCGGTGGGATAACCGGTACAAATTCCAGGAGGTCGGCGTCATCGGTAAACCCCCTGAATTCGTAGATGAACCTCATGTTATCGGGATCTGAACCTGCCCAGACCTGGTGGACGGTATCGCCAGCTGGAAATTGTGCCGCGGTCAGACGGATGCGTGTGACCGTCATAGTTCCATCGAGGTCTATTTGGATCCATTGGTTGGGTCCCGCGCCGGCGCTCCAGACGGTCTCCGCGTCCCCGTCCACCGCGTTGCCAGAGGGCTCTTGAATAGTTTGCGCAGAGGCAACAGTCACCTTCCGCAAAGCGAGGTTTACAGGAGAAGGTGTCGAGGATGAAATCTCAGCAGGATCACTCAAAGAAGGCGAGGAGGTTGTTGTGCCCGGCCCGGCCACCGCGCAGGCTGTGAGTAAAAGGAGAAGCAGCACTAGTCCAGATCTATGAAAGGGTTCCATAAAAATTATTCTCCTTCAACTTCTATCTCCCGCCATGCCACCCAGGAAGTGCTCTGAGTAGTGACGATCCTGATAAATCGAACATCTGTCGGCGGAATGATCGGGATAAACTCCAGGAGGTCGCCATCATTGGTGAATCCGATGAATTCGTGGAGGAGGGTCAGATTGTCAGGATCCGCGCCAATCCAGATCTGGTGAACAGAATCACCCGCAGGATATTGAGAGACGAGGAGACGTATAGCATTGATTACCCTTGGCGCACCCAGGTCCAGTTGAATCCATTGTTCGGGATCTGAGCCCGAATTCCATATGGTTTCAGGATTCCCATCTATCGCATTTGAAGCGGGCGCGTCTGGCATAGAAGAAGATGCCATAACCGAAGCAGTCAAGAGGTTCGAAGAGGGTGCGGAGAGGGGAAGGAATTGAAATTCATGCACATCTGGTTCAGAAGGCAAAGGAAAGGGGGTTGGCTTGTCAGAGGCAGCGATGGAACAGCCACTCCCCAGTACTGACAGGAGGATACTGACGAAAATAAAGTTAAGATTGAATTTCATATGTTTCTCTTTCATCAGAATATCAACCAAAGACCAAGGACGATTAGGAGGATCCCCGCAATCAGGCCGAACAAGCCGCGCAAGCGAAAACCAGCCTCATCAAGGGGTCTCCGTTCATGTTGCTGCCAGGCGCTTCCTGTAATCAGACGGATCAGGCCGAATAGCAAAGTGAAGAATCCAATGGCGGCAAGGAAGATGCCCAGACCAGGCCAGGTTTTCACGAGCGGGAGGAGCATGATCGTTGCCAGCAGTCGGGCGGGAAGGCCGGAGTAAAATTCCCGCCGCACATAGAATCGGTCGTACATGCGGATTTCGCCGCGCACGAAGGTGTCCCCGCCCAGCCAGATGGCGAACAGGCCCAGGAGAGCCAGCGCGGCTGGGATCAGAATAGGCAATTGATACCGTTCAGCCAGATAGACCAGCAATCCCGCGAGAACGATGGCTGGGACACTTGCCTTGTCAATGATGCGCATGGATCATCCCTGAATGCCCTGACCTGTGGCAGGCAAGCAGACCTTGCTCACCCGCCACAGGCCTCGACCGCAATGTCTGACAAAACCGGCGTCCGCAGGGAGGTGTCGCCATTATCCTGCTGCACGATAATCTGGTATTGCAGTGTGGCCTGATCGAAGGGCACTGAACCGCCCAGGAGCGAATTCGGGTTGAGGGTGACCTGGTACAGGCCTCCGCCAATGGGATTCATGGCAACACCCTGGAATTCGCTGGTGGCCTCAGTGGTTTGGAAGCGGTAATACAACATGACCACTGTGATGCCATTCGGCGCGCTGGCGCGGGCGGTGATGGTCACATCTAGAGTCCCGCAATCACTGCGTCCCAGGTATACCAGGTTCGTGGACAGGCTCTCGATGGTTACGCTTCCGAGCAAAGCCGGCGTTGGAGTCAGCGTCGGTGTGACCGTGACGTCCAGCACCGGAGGCTCACTGACGGGCGCTTCGCCAGCAATGATCAAACTGGTTTCTGCAAATCCGCTCCCATTCCCGTCATTATCCTGAACACGTAACTGGAGCAGGTACTCCCCCGGTTCGCTCAGGCCACAGTCCCAGTCTAGCGTGGCCAGCGAACTCTGCGTATCCGGGCTGGAAATGGAAGTGGTCTGTGCTCCATTTACCCTCAA
>JACQYE010000090.1 GCA_016208355.1 Chloroflexota bacterium
AAACCCGCTGGCCCGGGAGCATGTGCCGGGCCGGTTTTTATGTGAGCCAATATGAATGATCACGAGTTTGACGACAATCTTTTCGACGAGCGCCTTACCGAAGGCAAAATTGACACCTCCTCGGTGGAAACTGCTGTGACCCGCATCCTGCGCGCCATTGGTGAGGACCCGGCCCGAGATGGCCTCCAGCGCACGCCCGAACGCGTCGCCCGGATGTACGCCGAACTGCTCTCCGGCTATTACGCCGACCCGTATTCTGTGGTCAACGGCGCCATCTTCGAGGTCCAGTACGACGAAATGGTGCTGGTGCGCGATATTGAGTTCTACAGCCTGTGCGAGCACCACATGCTGCCCTTCCTCGGTCGCGTCCATGTGGCTTACCTCCCAGACGGGAAAATTCTTGGCCTCTCTAAAATCCCCCGCATCGTGGATCTCTTCGCCCGGCGCCTGCAAGTGCAGGAGCGCATGACCCGCCAGATTGCCGACTTCATCCGCGACCTGCTCCACCCGAAAGGGGTGGGGGTAGTCGTCGAAGCCCTGCACCTTTGCATGTCCATGCGCGGCGTGCAAAAACACAATGCCCGCATGACCACTTCGGCGATGCACGGCGCGTTCCGCGCAAACCTTGCCACCCGGCAGGAATTCCTGGAGAATATCGCCCGAGGCGCTTCGCCGCTTCAAGTTTGACGGGAGTTTTAGGGACGTTCGATTTCGACCCCGACCGAGGCGGCGCCCGTCACCGCTCCGGGTTTTTCCACCCGCACGGTCACTTTTTTGACCCCATTCCTGCTGAGGCATAACCGGGCAATATCCTCCGCCAGGGTTTCCACTGTAAACCTCCGCGCCGCTTCTACCAGGGTGCGGATTTCTTTTGCCAGTTCCGAGTAATCTACACACATGGTCAGGTCGTCTGGCGCGTCGGCGGGACGGCTGTCTGTAAAGACGACTGCATTGACCAGGATTTCCTGCGGCGTTTCGCGTTCCCAGTTATCCACGCCAAGGATGGCGTGGATGCGTAAATCTTTGATAAAAATTTTATCCATGTTGTATCAATAGATTTTCTTTCGGCTCTGTTTTCGGGCTTTGTGACCCAGCCGGGAATTTTATTCCCCGGTGTTGCCGGAGGCAAGAACAGCGGACTTTCTCTCAAGTAGGAAAATGCCTCCTGCCATCATCGCCCAGGCAATCACCTGCGCCAATCGCAGTCCGCCCAAAGTCAGGCTACTGTCCCCGCGCCAAGCTTCGAGCAGGAGACGTGCCCCGGCGCTCATTACGATGAAAAGCAGGAATAACCTGCCCGGCATGTCCTGCCTGCCGGACCTGCGCCAGAGGAATGCCAGGATGACTAATGCCGCCAGCGTCTCGTAGATTTGGCTGGGGTGGCGCGTGGCGCCCCACAAGTTAATGCCCCAGGGAAGTGTAGTTGGCGCGCCGAAGGCTTGTCCTGAAGCCAGGTGCGCCAGCCCAACGAAGACTGCAAACACCGCTAGCGCCGGCGTGAAGGCGTCCAGGGTGGACCAGAAAGCCAATCCCTTGCGCTGTCCATAGATAAGGCTGGCGATCAGCGCTGCGGCAATTCCGCCAAATGGGTCGAGCAGGCTGGCGTCCAGGGAAAAGACGTTCAGGGGAGAGTTTCGGAAAAGGGAAAAATTCTGGGCAACAAAGAAGAGACGCGCTCCCAGCACACCGGCGATGGCTGCCAGAAAGGTCAGGTTGTAGAGTTGGTTGGGCGTCAGTCCTTCCTTAGGGAGGCGGCGTTCAGCCAGGCCCAGGCCGAGATAAACCCCAATCAGGAGCAGCAGCCCCGAGGTCCGCAAAGCCAGCGGGCCGATTTGCAGGATGGGCAGCATCAGGGCGTCGCCTCCAGCAGGGATTCGATCCGGGCGCGCAGTCCCGCCTCGGTCATCGGCCCGCCAACTACCACTTCGCTGACGACCCCGTCCGCGTCGATGAAGAATGTCGTCGGCAGGGATGTGACAGCGTACAGGCGTTGCGCTGTCCCGCCTGTATCGAGCGGAACAGGAATGGTCAGGCCGATTTCGTTCAGGAAAGCCAGAGCGTCCGAAAGGGTATCCTGGCTGGCGGCGTTGACGGCCAGGATGGCAACCTGGTCTTTGTAGTCGTCGTAGACGGCCTGAAGGGCAGGCATTTCAGCCCGGCAGGGCGGACACCAAGATGCCCAAAAGTTGATAATGACCGGTTGGCCGCGCAAGGCTGACAGGCTTACGGTTTCGCCAGTGATTGTTTCCAGGGTGAAGTCCGGGGCGAGAAACCCGGCTTGTGGGGCTGGGGCCAGGCCACCGGTCACCAGGGCGGGGTCGGCGCGGCTCAACCAGGCCCAAGTCAGGCCGAGCAGGAGAAGACCAACCATTAAAATGCGGCGCGGAATCGGTTGCATAAGTTTTGATTTTGTTCTAAACTATGGATGGCAGTTTACCATATCTCGCGGATTGGCCCATGACTTTCTCACCAAAATTTTACTTTGGCGTTGACCCTACCGCAGGCCGCACCCCGTACACTTGGGCTGTGCTGGATGTAGACTGCCAGCTGTATGCGCTGGCTGGCGGTGAGTTGGATGAGGTGCTGGCTCTCGCGGACGGGCAGGTGTCCATGTTGGTGGCGATAAACGCCCCTCCCCGCCCAAACCAGGGACTGGTGCGCGAAAAACTGGCCGCGGTACAGGCCTCCAGTCATCTGCGCGGAGCCGATATGCGTCTGGCCGAACACCTCCTGCGCGAGCGCGGCATATCCGTCCCGCCCACGCCTTCCAGGCCTGAGACTTGCGCGGCCTGGATCCAGATGGGCTTCGACCTGCACCGCAAACTGGACGAGTTGGGATTCCTCCTTTACCCTGGCGGCAACGCCTCCTGCCAGCGGCTGGAAACCAACCCGCATGCTGTCTTTTCTGCATTGCTGGGGCAAGTGCCGCTCCCGAAGCCGACTCTTGAGGGGCGCTTGCAGCGTCAGTTGGCCTTGCACGGACAAGGCGCGGGTATCTCCGACCCGATGGATTTCTTCGAGGAGATTACCCGCCACAAACTCCTGCGCGGCGCGCTTCCGACGGAGTTCATTTACACAGCTGAGGAACTCGACGCCCTGGCGGCGGCTTTCACGGCCTGGTCGGTTGTCAACCGTCCGGACGAAATGACCACAGTGGGGGAAAAACGAGAAGGGGAAATCTATTTGCCCCTTGGAGAACTCAAAGAGAGGTATTAGATTTTTGGCGAACCTCGTGATGGTATTTGCTGGTAGTAATATACAATAAGCCTTTGATGAGTCTGGTACTCATCAAAGGCTTATTCAAAATAAATCTGGCGGTCCCGACGGGATTCGAACCCGCGGTCTCGGCCTTGACAGGGCCGCATGTTAAACCACTACACCACGGGACCGTTAGCGGGCGCAATATTACCACAGGGGTGTATGAGCGTCAAGGCGCACCGGAACCATAGAGCGAAGGGTCGGTTGGGGTGCGGCCGGAGGGGTCGTACACGTAGACGTAATCGCCAATGTTTGCCCAGTCAAAGAGCCAGTGGGAATCGCCAACCGACATGTTGACGCAGCCGTGGCTGCGCGGGTAGCCAAATAAGTTATGCCAGTAAGCTCCATGCAGGGCGCGTCTTTCATCGAAGTACATTGTCCAGGGCACATCTTCCAGATAATAATAATCTGATCGGTCGGCTGCGGTCGCACCGCTCATCGTCTCGGCGTCTTTCATCTCGTAGATTTGGAACAAGCCGGGCCGTGTCCACAGCGTTTCGACCCCGCTGGCGATGACGGTGGCAAAGACAAGCTCGTTATCCTGGTAAACAGCCAGAGTTTGTTCATCCAAGTTGACGTCGATCCAGCGGGAAGCATCCACGCCTTCGGGTGGGGACGTGCGCGGGTCAACGCGGGCCACGTAACGGTAATCCAGCCACTCGTCCGGGCCGACCATCAACCAGGTGGTCCCCTCGGCTTCCTGTATGGCGAAAACCTGGACGACATTGTAGCGGTACCATGTGTTCCCCGTCTTCGGGGAATTATAACTAGGGGTAGTATAAGAATTGGCTTCCCCCAGCACCCAGCCAAAGGAGTTGTCCGGCGTGGAACTGAACAGCAGCCCCTGGAAGGTCGGCACGGCGGCGCGAGCGCCCTCGGCGCGGATCCACGCACCGCTGCGCAACTGGTAAAAGCCGCCTTGCTCAGTGTCAACTAGCGCCTGGTAGGATACGTAGAGGAAACCAGGGTCAATATATTGCGATGGCTGGTTGTCAAGGCCATCTTCCAGGGAAGGGAATACCGGGGTGCCTGCCTCATTGACGCGGAAATACTGGTAGGGTAAATAGTTCAGCGCCGGGTCGGGCGAATAGGCCGGGAGCGGCAGGATGGGGTAGGGGACGCCCTCGGAGGCGGCGCGCGTCAAGACTATGGACGGACCGAGGGGCTGGCAGTCGTCGGGCGCGATGTCGTAAATGCCGGGGACGCAGACGACAGAGCCGGAGGCAGGTTCCGGGTCCGGTTCGCTGAGGACCTGTGTCCTGCCTGTGGCCACCCCGGGCATATTCACGATAACAAGGAGCAGGGAGAGAGAGAAGGTGATGATTCGCATGGTTTACCTGTATTGGGCAAGGATTATAGCATGTTTCCCCTACCAACTATTCTGTAAGACAATTGGTATATTACTTCACAATAGGCAACTTGACACATTGTCTGCCCTGTGCTAAATTAGCACAAGTCCATTTTGCGTGAAAGCGCTGCTGTTTCAAGGAGGCAGGTTTGACAAAGAATCGTACCCAACTGATGGTGGACCGTTTGCGCGAATTGCAGGCTTCTTCACCAGATATTGAAGCCTCGGCGGTCGTCAGCGTGGATGGCTTGAGCATTGCTTCGGCGCTCCCGCAAGGCGTGGAAGAGGACCGGGTTTCTGCGATGTCCGCTGCCATGCTTTCACTGGGCGAGCGCATCGCCACCGAACTGGGCCGCGGTTCGCTGGAACAGGTCTACATCAAGGGTATGAAGGGTTATGTTGTCCTGATGTCAGTGGGACAGGACGCGGTGCTGACCGCCCTGGCGCGTGAACAGGCAAAATTGGGCCTGATCTTCCTCGACATGCGCCGCGCAGCGGAAGATTTGTCGAAATTGATCTAAGGTGGCAGAGACACATATGGAACATATCCCGAAGAGTGGTTACTACTACGCCAACAAGTTCACCCGAATTGCCCTCGAAGCCTATGAAGAGGTGATGGGCAAAAATGGTTTGAATGCCATCCTTAATCTGGCGGGTTTGAGCAACCTGATTGACAACTACCCTCCCGACAATCTGGAGCGCGAGTTCGATTTTGCCGATTTCACGGCCATTCACGTCGCGCTGGAAGAGATGTACGGCCCACGCGGCGGACGGGGACTGGCCCTGCGCGCCGGTCGGGCAACCTTCAATGATGCTCTGAAGAATTTCGGCGCCCTGGCGGGGGTGGGCGACCTGGCTTTCAAGGTGCTGCCTCTCCAGGCCAAGATCCGCATCGGCCTGCCGGCGGCGGCGAAGATCTTCTCCCAGGTTACCGACCAGCATTCCACGGTGGATGAGACGGACGATGCTTTCGTCTGGACGATCCACCGCTGCCCGATCTGCTGGACGCGCAAAGGCGCTGATAAGCCAGTGTGCTATATTTCAACAGGTTTGCTTCAGGCTATGCTTACCTGGGTTTCCGGTGGGCTGGAATTCCGAGTAAACGAATCAAAATGCTGTGCAGTGGGCGATTCGATTTGTGAGTTTGTTATCCAGAAAGAACCCATTTCATAAGGGAAACCTCGATGGCTGAGGTGAAACAAAAGATATTGATCGTCGAGGACGATCTGGATGTTGCCGATATGCTGAACGCCTATTTCCGCGTTCAGGCATATGATGTTTTTACTGCAAATTGGGGTGAGGATGGCGTCCGCGCTAGCCAGGAATCACGCCCTGACCTGGTTATCCTGGACATTCACCTCCCGGACATTGATGGGTACGAGGTCGCCCGTCAGTTGCGCTCTAATCACCGGACAGCCAATGTTCCCATTATTTTCCTGACCGAAAAACACGACCCGATTGACCCTCTACAGGGGCTGGAACTAGGCGCTGACGATTACATTACCAAGCCATTGGATGTGCAGGAACTACGACTGCGCGTGCGCAACGCCTTGCGGCGCGCCGGGCAGGATACACTGACCAACCCGGTCACCGGCCTGCCGGATGGCGCACTGGTGGAGGAATGCCTCACAGATTGTATGCGCCGCACCGACTGGGTGATGCTTACTGTCTCTCTGGAGAACCTGGATTCCTTCCGCGATGCCTATGGTTTTATGGCCTCCAATGACGTTCTGCGGGCGGTCAGCCTGATGGTGCATAATACAGCCCGCGAAGCAGGGGGCCAGGAGGATTTTCTCGGCCACCTGGATTCTACCGATCTCGTCCTCATTACCAAGTTGGAACGTTCAGCGACGCTTCAGGATTGCATTCGTTCCCGCCTGGAACAGTCTCTGGATTATTTCTACCCCATTAAAGACCGCGAGCAATCTGCCTTGAAGGGGAAGCATCTGGAAATCAAACTGGGTGTGTTGCAGCCAACGGATGGCGTTTTCACATCCCTGGATACCCTTAAACTTGCCTTACTGCGAAAAAAGCAATAGGAGCGACTTTGCGAATCACCGTCATTATTCCGACTTATAACGAAGCGGAGAACCTGCCCAAACTGGTCTCCGCTTTATTTGCGCTTCCTCTGGACTTGAACATCCTCGTGGTGGATGACAACAGCCCGGACGGCACCGGCCGCATCGCCGATGACCTGGCGCAAGCATACCCTGGACGGGTGAGCGTGATGCACCGCGCCGGGAAACTGGGCCTTTCGACCGCTTATTTGCAGGCTTTCCGCCTACTGTTCGACACCAGCGCGGAAGCTTTTGCCCAGATGGACGCCGACGTCTCCCACGGCCCGGCGGCCTTGGTGGGGATGGCGAAACGCATCGAGACCTGCGACCTGGTGCTCGGTTCCCGTTATATTCCAGGCGGGAGCACCGACCTGAACTGGCCTGTCTGGCGAAAAGCGCTCTCAGCCTGGGGCAATTTCTACGCCCGCACCATTCTGGGTATGCCCATCCGCGATGTGACCGGAGGCTACCGCCTCTGGAAGAAGGAAACGCTCCAGGCGATGCCATTGGAACGCGTCCGCGCCAGCGGATATGTTTTTCTGGTGGAATTGCTTTACCTGGCTTATTGTCTGAAATTCAAGATTGGCGAAGTGCCGATTTATTTTGCAGACCGGCGTTGGGGGAAATCCAAGATGTCGTTCAAGATTCAGGCCGAGGCGGCAGTGCATGTCTGGCAGGTGCTATGGGATTTCCGTGACCTGCGGCGCAGGGGACGCGCTGCACGGGTTGGTGGTTCTTGAAACCGACTACCGCCCCCTGGCCGATAAAAATAGTTCGCTGATTTTCCCCCATTCGAACAAATCCAATGTTTCTGCCCGCCGCTGTGGGTTAATCCCCGCCGCGGTGAGCAGTTTTTCTGCTTCGGCAGGCGGTAGCCGCATCCCGGCGGAAATCGAATTACGCAGCGTCTTGCGTTTCTGCGAAAAACCAGCCTTTGCCAGGGCGAAGAAAGTATCCAGCAAAGAGTTTGGGATTGCCGGCTCCGGGTAGATTTCTACACTCAGGACAGCCGAGTCCACTTTTGGAGGGGGATAAAAAGCCCCGGCAGGGATGCGTGCTCGTATTTGCGGTTTCCCGTACACTTGCACGCTCAACGCCAACAGGCTCATATCGCCGGGCAGGGCGCAGACGCGTTCGGCTACTTCCTGCTGGATGGTCAGCACCACCCGCCGGGGACGCGGGCTGCTCTCGAGCAGGTGGCGGATGACCGCAGATGTGATGTAGTAAGGAATGTTGGCAACCACCAGGTAATCCGGCGCATCCATCAAGACGACCGGGTCGAGTTTCAGGATGTCACCTTGCACCAGGCGGACGTTTTGAAAAGACGAGATTGCCTCGGTCAGAGCCGGGAAGAGGCGCGCGTCCAGTTCCACCGCAGTGACCGAACGCGCTGCCAGCGCCAAGTGACGCGTCAGACTGCCCAGGCCGGGGCCGATCTCCAGGACGGCGTCAGCAGGCCCCAAGTCCGCCGCGCTGATGATTGTCTGCAAGGCCTGGTCGTCGGTCAGGAAGTTTTGTCCCAGCCCTTTGCTGGGGTGCAGGCCATATTTCCGCAAGAGGGAGGGGATATCCAGGGGCGGGAGTCCGGTCATGGCAGGAGGTAGGTGTCGGCTACGTTGGCCGGGACAGGCGTCAGGAAATAAACGGTGACGTATTGGTTGACCCAGTCTACCTCATCTTCCTGGGCGTAACCAAGGTCAACCCAATAGGTATCCCCGAGTGTATTGGTATAGGCGCCGTTGTTATCTTCAACGATACCGAAACCGTAGCCGGGGATGTAGAGGTGTTCGCCGGCAAAGAGCAGGTACCAGGGGTAAACCATTGCCACAGCCCCCTTACGGACGAGTGTCCCACTGGCAGTGCCATAATAACACCTGGGTTGACCAGCACCGCAGGGTTTGTAATATGTTGCGAATAAGCTCAGCGCGCGCCAATATTCGATTGTCACGCCGTCCACCTCGGCGGTGCGGATGACGATTTTTGTGCCGATGCCCAAGATCTGATCCTGTGGCGGGCGCACGACGCTCTCGGTCTCTGATACTTGTGAGACCTGCTCCCCGTCTTCGGCGCGGGTGCGCAGGCGGGCGATTGCCAGCCCGGTCTCGCCGCCCTGGACGAGCGCCTGCTGGTCAATTTCCAGGTCGGCGCTCAATTCGGTGCGCGTGCCGTAGGGGATGGATTTCTGGGTCAGGGCGACGCTTTCGACGACGCGCACGATGCGGATCTGACCGTCTGCGGGAAGCGGTTCGTTTTCGGACGGGAGGCTGTAATCCAGCCCGATGAGCGGGAAACCGGCCTCGGCCAATGCCTGCCCCACCGTAGGCGCTGCGGAGCGGACCTGGACCTTGGCTCCGTCCACCGTGATGGTCAGTTCGGAAGCAGGCTGCCAGAAAACGTACATGTCGCCCGTTAGGGGCGTATCAGCGGGCGGGTCGAGCCGGTCGGCGGCGTGCAGGTCCAACCCGGCTTCGGCCATGGCCTGACCGACGGTCTGGGCGGAGGTCTGGATCGGCCAGGGTTCACCGTCTGGCGTTGTGACTACCAGAGTTACGGCGCGGCGGACGGTGAGGGTGTAGGAGTCGGCATCGGGGAGGGCAGCGTCGAGTGGTGTTTGGGAGCCGAGATAGAGGAGGCGGTCGGCGGGTTCGAGCGTGATCCCGGCCTCGGCGAGGATGTCTGCCGGGAGAAGGGTGGCGGTGGCCAGGGTGTAGACCTGCCCGTCGGCGAGGAGGGTAACTGGGGTGGCGCGCGGCTGGCAGGCTGAGAGAAGGAGAGGGAAGGCCAGCAACAGCCAGAAGAGACGTTTCATGGCGAGAATTGTAACACAGGGAAAATATGCAAGTCGAATTGCCAATTCGGTCTACTGCGCCTGTTCCCACAATTGCCACGTCACCTGGATGTGACCGGCGGACGCGCTGGGAAGGTTCGTCCAGCGCCATGTCGCCGATCCAGAATCGTTCGGCAGCCACCGAGTGGACTACAAGCACGGCAATGGAATTCATCTCCGGACCGGGGATCCAGTCTAGGGTTTCCACCGGCAATCCGTCAACGGCTTTGGATATGTCGCCGTGCAATTCCTGCAAACGGTCGTAGAGGTCATCGAAGATCGTCATTTGCCTTCCTCCTCGCAATCGCATTCCATCCCTTTTGCCTTCTCGAAGGCCTCCCTGCCTTCCGAAAATGAGAAATACATCAATCCCAACGCGCCGATGCTGTCAATAAAACCAAAGCCGGTCAGTTCGTAGATAAGGCTGGAGGCCAACAGCACCAGCGACATGTAGATGCACACCAGGGTGCAATTGGCGTCGGCCAGGATGGGAGCGGAATCGAGGGCGCGGCCGACTTTGCGCTTCCCGGCCACCAGCGCCCACATCATGCCAATCGAGATGATCGAGATGACCAGCCCCGGGAGGGTGGTCTCGGGCACATGGCCGACGACGATATTGTAGACCGCGGTGACAGCCAGCCCGGCGGTCAGCAGGTAGAAACTCGTCCCGGTGACGCGCAGGGCGGTTTTCTCGAATTGGGAGCGCGGCGTTTCCGGGCTGCGGCGGATGCGGTAGACCATGGCCACAATGCCAATCCCGGAGAGGACTTCGATGAACGAGTCCACGCCGAAACCGAAGAGGGTCAGGGCTTCGTCCTGCACGCCGAAGAAGATGGAGACAAGTCCCTCCAGCAGGTTATAGAAAATGGTGAAATAGCCCAGCCAGACGGCGTAACGGAAGTAACGGGCAGATTGTTGGGTCATCTTATCTCCAGTACCGCTAAGAGACTGTTTCATAAGTCAAAAGCAACCACAGATGAACGCGGATGAACACTGATTTTTGGATAAAACCCCCGGTTAAAAATGCCCAAATCCTTTTTATCTGTGGTTAAAAACCGACTTTCAAAACACTCTCTAAGGTTGAAACTGACGAAGGGCCGGTGAAGACCTCCGGATGGTTGTTGTGCCGGATTATAGCAGGATAAACGAGAACAACCTGAGGACATTGTACAACCAGATCGTCGGAAAAAAGGAAAGGCGGCGCATTGCGCCGCCAGGGAATGATGGGTTGAATGTAACCAGGGGTGATTAGTGTCGAAGGGCTGTCTGCCTGTTTAAATCTCGTCCTCGTCTTCTTCCACCCATTCGTCATCTTCGTCTTCCGCTTCGTCCTCCTCCCACTCTTCCAGTTCGTTGTCCCATTCCTCGCCTGCAACGGCGGCTTCTTCACTGGGGGAAAAGGTGGCGCAGCCGGTATCCGGGTCGAACTCGACAGCCGCGGCGCCGCAGTAACTTTCATCAAGGAAGACACAATCGGTATAGTGACAGCGAATACGGGGCATGGAATTCCTCCTAGGAGATGTGTTTAACCAGCCGGATGATTGCAAGGATAAAGAGGAGCGTGATCGCAATTGCCGAAATCACGCAGAATGGACAGAGGGCATTGATGACGAAGAACTCGATGTATGTCAGGTAAGCGGAGAAAAGGACACCCACCAATCCTATCCCAAAGACGGCCATCGGGCCGCTCTCCGCAGCCAGTTTCCAGCGGGGCTCCAGAGCCAGGATGGCAAAAATCGCCAGGTATGCCAGCAGGCCAAGCAAAGCCACGGGGATGCCGTAGATCTCGGAATACGTACTGTAATTGACCGTGGCGCAGTCCCCGCTGCCCAGGCACATTTTGTCGTTGCTGGATATTTTGTAGATCCACAGGTATAGCGCATCCGCTGCGCCGATGAGGGCGAGCAGGATGCTTGCCCAGCGCAGTGCCTGGTCGTTCTTGTTGGGTGGAATGCCTTTTATTCGAGAAGCCATGCGTCTATCTCCGAACCAGCAGGCACGCATTTTACCCCAGAGGGCACAATCAGTAAAGCGTTTGCGCTAGGACTCGCGCCCGTCTGACTCAACCGGCTCCGCCAGGCGGACTTTCCACACCGGGCGGGGCCGGACCGTCAGTCCGCTCAAGCGTTCGAGCGCGGGCCGCACGAAGACCTCGAACCCGACAAAGGCCGAGACCGGGTTGCCGGGCAGGCCGAAGAATGGGATGCCGTGGAACTTGCCAAAAGCCAGCGGCTTGCCGGGGCGCATGTTGACGCGCCAGAAGTCCAGTTCGCCGTCTGCTTCGAGGACGGCTTTGACGTAATCGAACGCTCCCACGCTGACCCCTGCCGACGAGACGATAACATCTGCTTTCACATGTACCGCCCGCTCCAGCCTTGACCGGACGTCTGCTTCCGTGTCTGCGGCCACGCCCAGGCTGACGATCTCCACGCCGGACGCCTCCGCCAACGCGGAAAGTGTGTAGGTATTGGCATCGTGGATCTTGCCGGGGGTGAGGGGGGTATCCAGCGGGAGCAGTTCATCACCCGAAGAGAGCAGCGCCAGGCGCGGCCTGCGGTGGACGGTCACGCTTGCCAGGCCGAGCATGGCGAGCAAGCCGATCTCCTGTGCTCGC
>JACQYE010000076.1 GCA_016208355.1 Chloroflexota bacterium
AAAAGGTCATCCCGTTTTGGGGCGGACGATCCCTACGCGACCTGCTCTTCGCCGAAATGACCGACGACTGGAAAGCCGCCTACGAAGCGGGCATCTTCACCGAGTTCATGGAACAGCGCGCCCCGGGTCACACCGTGCTGGACGGGAAAATTTATCGCAAGGGCTTGCTCGATTTCGTTGCCGAGATCGAGGCGCGCCTGGCCTCGCTCGATTTCCTAAACGACCGCGAAGCCTATGCCAAACAGGAAGAACTCAAAGCCATGCGCATCTGCGCGCAGGCGCTCATCCGCTTCGGGGAGAGATATGCTGAAGAAGCACGCCGGCAGGCCCAGGTCCAGAAAGACCCGCAGCGCCGCGCGGAACTGGAGAAGATCGCCGAGGTCTGCACCCGGGTTCCCAGTCACGCCCCGACCGATTTCCACGAAGCGCTGCAATACTACTGGTTCGTCCACCTGGGCGTGACCACAGAACTCAAGACCTGGGACTCGTTCTGCCCCGGCCACCTCGACCGGCACCTTGCGCCGTTCTACGATCTGACCGCGCACGGACGTGAATATTACGAGGAACTGCTCCAGTGCTTCTGGGTCAAGCTCAACAACCAGCCCGCCCCGCCCAAGGTGGGCGTAACCGCCGCCGAGAGCGGCACCTACACCGACTTCGCCCAGATCAACGTGGGCGGCCTGCTGGCCGATGGCTCGGACGGCGTCAACGAGGTGACCTACCTGCTGCTCGACGTGATCCAGGAGATGCGCCTGCTCCAGCCGTCTTCGTCCATCCAGGTCAGCAAGAAGAACCCCGACCGTTTCATCAAGCGTGCCGCGAAGATCATCCGCACCGGGTTCGGCCAGCCGTCGGTCTTCAACGCTGACCTGGTGGTGCAGGAGATGGTGCGGGTCGGCAAGTCGCTGGCGGACGCGCGTGACGGCGGGACGAGCGGATGCGTGGAGACGGGCGCGTTCGGCAAGGAAGCCTACATCCTGACCGGCTACTTCAACATCCCGAAGATCCTGGAACTGACCCTGCATAACGGACTCGATCCCCGCACCGGACGGCAACTCGGACCTCGCACCGGCGACCCCAAAACGTTCGCCTCATTCGACGACCTGTTCACTGCGTTCGAGAAGCAGATGCTCCACTTCATTGGCATCAAGGTACGCGGCAACAATGTCATCGAACGGTTGTACGCGGCCTACATGCCCGCTCCGTTCCTGTCCCTGCTGGTAGATGACTGCATCCTGAAAGGCAAAGACTACCACGACGGCGGCCCGCGTTATGATTCGTCGTACATCCAGGGCGTGGGCATGGGCACGATCACAGATTGTCTCTCAGCGATCAAGCATCACGTCTTCGAGCAGAAAACGATGACGATGGAAAAGATGCTCGAAATCTTGGACGCCAACTTCACCGGATTCGAGCGCGAACGGCTGACGCTGGTCAACAAGACGCCGCGCTATGGCAACGACGATCCCGCTGCCGACGACCTGCTGGTGCGCGTCTTCGAAGCCTATTTCAATGCCATTGATGGACGTAAGAACACGCGCGGCGGCGAGTACCATATCAATCTCTTGCCGACCACCTGTCACATTTACTTCGGCTCTGTCACCGGCGCCACCCCCGACGGGCGCCGCGCCAGGACACCGCTCTCAGAGGGAATTTCTCCCGTCCAGGGCGCGGACCGGCATGGGCCGACCGCCGTGCTTAAGTCCGCGGCCCGGATGGACCACGTCCGCACCGGCGGGACACTGCTCAACCAGAAATTCACCCCCGCCCTGCTGGCCGACAAGACCGGCCTCGACGCGCTGGTAAGTCTCATCCGTTCATATTTCAAACTGGACGGGCACCACATCCAGTTCAACGTGGTGGACGCGGAAACACTCCGCAAGGCACAGAAGAACCCGGAGCAATACCGCGACCTGATTGTCCGCGTGGCAGGGTATTCAGATTATTTCTGTGATTTGAGTGAAGCCTTGCAGGAGGAGATTATTTCCCGCACGGAGCAACAGAGTTTATAGTTCATGCCCCAAATGGGATGTATCCGTGTGGGTGGATTCACTCTATAATTAGTGTATCCAGTAAAAGGAGAAGAAACCATGAAAAAACTTGCCCTCCCCCTCATAGTCATTGCATTTGTCCTCCTGGCCTGCAATATAACGCCGGCCCCCCCGACCAAGCCGCCGGTTACCGAACCTCCTGTGACCGAACCGCCGGTAACTGAGCCTCCGGTTTTAACCAACGTCACATGCAACGAACTGGCCCTCTACCTCGACCCGACCCTGGCTGCCTCCTATGACTGCCAGACGATTCCGGAAAGCCCGTACGAAATGGAGATTTATCCTGAACATACCGAACTGACTCTGCATGGCTACCTCCTGGCGGATAAATTCTTCGTCCCTCATATTTCAGTTTATCCTGTGGCGGGATATACAGCCCTTTTACCTGATGTGATTCCCGGACGCGTGGCCGAATTGCAGGCCATGATTGGCGGTGGCAGCATCCCGCCCTTCGTTGCTTCTTTCAGTACCGCCCTGCCTTTCCTGCCGACCTTTAACGCCGCCCAGGTTTTCTATGCCCAGGAGCAGATTCTCCCATTCATGAGCGGCAGCGGCATCCGGTTTATGACCGAGTACGCCCAGTATTTCGCCCCGGTCAATAACCACGACTTGTTCTACACCTACCAGGGACTCACCAGTGACGGACTTTACTGGGTTTCAGCTATCCTGCCGATCAACCACCCGATCCTACCGGCCAATGCCGACAACCCACCCGGCGGCGTGACCTGGGAGGAATTCAGCAACAACTACGAACCTTATATCACCGACATGGTATTTCAACTGAACACCCAGCCGCCTGACAGTTATATTCCAACCCTGATCGCCCTCGACGCACTGGTCGCCAGCATCACCATACATCCTTAGGAATTCGATTGCCCTATTTGTGCATCTCGATTTGGGTAGAGAGTACTTTCTTGATCGCTCATGCAACGACTGAAAATCCCCGAAATGGGGCGTATCTATCCATGCGTTTCCTTCCTACAATGGAAATATCCGGTAAATGGAGAAACCATGAAAAAGCTCGCCTTCCCTCTCTTAATCCTTACTTTTATCCTCCTGGCCTGCAATATTACGCCAGTGCCGACGACCGAATCTCCAGTCACTGAACCTCCGGTTACCGAACCCCCGGTCACTGAACCTCCAGTCACCGAGCCCCCGGTAACAGAGCCCCCCGTTATGACCAACCTCACCTGCAACGAACTGTCGCTCTATCTCGACCCGGCACTGGCTTCTGGTTACGACTGCCAGGTCGTCCCTGAAAGTCCTTATGAAATGGAAATGTATCCTGAGCATACTGAACTTAGCTTGCAAGGCTATCCTCTGGTGGATAAATTCTTCGAACCTCACATTTCCATATATTCTGTTTCAGACTATACAATACTCCGGCCTGATTTCGTCCCCAACCGGGTGGCTGAATTGCAAGCGATCCTCACCAGCGGCTCCATCCCGCCTTACACCAGTCCCTTCCATTCTTACCTCCCGTTCCTGCCAACTTTCGGCGCTGGCGAGGCCTTCTACGCCCAGGCGCAGGTGTTCCCTTTCATGAGCGGCAATGGCATCCGATTCCTGACAGAGTTTGCCCAGTATACAGTACCGGTCAACAACACCGACCTGTTCTATACCTACCAGGGCCTTACCAGCGATGGCCAATACTGGGTCTCGGTCATCTTGCCCATCAACCATACTATGCTTCCGGGAAGCGCAGACCCCCTGCCCGGAGGCGTGAGTTTCGAGGATTTCGCCAATAATTACGATCCTTACATCCTTGATATGGTCAATCAGTTGAATTCCCAATCCCCCAGCAGTTATACCCCCACCATCACAGCCCTCGACGCGCTGGTGTCCAGCATTACCATTACACCGTAGTCAACCCACCTGCGTGACAATCGTTCGCTTTGCTCCGGCGGATCTAAACGCCTCGGCCACTGCCGGGGCGTTTTCTTTCTCGACCAGGGCAATCATGTTCCCGCCGCGGCCGCCACCCGAAAGCTTGGCTCCGAGCGCCCCGGACCTGCGGCCTGCTGCCACCAGCCGATCCAATTCGACGCTGGAAACGGTCAACTCCTGGAGCAGGGCGTGGTTCTGATCCATCAGGCTGCCAATGCCTTTCCATTCCCCGCTTTCGATCTTCTTTTTGGCCTCGTGCACGATTTTTTCAATCTCGTCGAACACTTTTCCCCACCGGGTTTTGTCTGTTTCCCAGAGACGGCGCACATCGCTCACCGATTCTTTCGTCGGCGCGGGGATGCCCGTGTCGCCAATGACCAGGGTAAACGGCTTGCCAACCGAAAAGATCTCGATTGGCTTGCTCTTGATGAAATAGACCGGCCTGGCATAGGTAATGACGGTATTATCAATGCCGGAGGGCGTGCCGTGATGGAACTTTTCCGCCTCGTAGGCAAGTGTGGACACACGTTCGTTTGGCAAGGGCTGGCCAAGGAATTCGGACAGCGCCCGGATGACGGCCACACTCACCGCCGCGCCGGACCAAAGCCCGGCAGCAACCGGGATGGTGGATTGGATATATACCGTGCAGTCAGAGGGGGACGAGATACTCAGTGCAGAGAAAACGCTATTGATAACGGCGGCCAGTGGGTGGTCCGGAGCGAGACGGGAAAGGTCAGAGGAAAGGTTGATATTGGGAGCTTCAACTCTTATTCCGCCACGCGAATTTTCGCTCACTGTGGCCGTCGCCTGCACCTGGGTCACGGGCACAGCCAGCGCCGGGCGTCCGTAGACGACAGCATGTTCGCCGAAGAGGATTATTTTTCCGGGAGCGGAGGATGTGGTCATGGTCGGGACAGACCTTGGGATGGCCCCATCAGGTAAGGTAAAACACCGCCAGCACGGCCAGTCCCCACAGGAGGATTGAGATCTGGAACGGGCGGTCTTTGAGCAATATCTCTTCCGGCTCGCCGCCGATCTGTTTGACTTCGATCAGGTAAAGATAGCGGAAGATGGCGTAAACCACGAACGGGATGGTCAACATCAGGGCATGGTTACCAGGGGCTTCGGGGCGGAAAAAGGTGTAGAGCGAGTAGGCTACGATGGTCGTGCCGGAGACAATGGTGATGAACTGGTCGAGCAGGGGAATTGTGTAGCCATCGAGCACCTTGCGGTGGTTGGACGCGTCGTCAGCCAAAAGGGCCAGTTCGGCGCGGCGTTTGCCGAAGCGGAGATAGAGGGCCAGCAGGGTCATCAGCACATACAGCCAGGGCGAGAAGCGCTCCACCACGATGAGTGTCGTGCCGGAATGGACGCGCAGTACGAACCCGGCTGCCAGGACGAGTACATCCAGGATGGGGACATGTTTAAGCCACTTCGAGTAAGCCAGCATCATGGCGAAATAAACCAGGAGGGTCAGGGCGAACTGCCAGGAGAGCAGATAAGCGGAGAACAGCGCAGCCAGAGTCAGGGCTATCCCGGCCGCAACAGCCACCGGCAGCGGCAATTTTCCCGAGGCGATCGGGCGGTTCTTCTTCACCGGGTGCTGGCGGTCGGCCTGGATGTCAAAGAGATCGTTGATTACATAGACCGCGCTGGAAATGAGATAGAACAGCCCAAAACCTGCCAGTGTGCGCAGGAAGTCTGGTAAACGGAGAAGTTTGCCGTCGAAAACCAGCGCGGCGAAGACAAAGGCATTCTTCGTCCACTGGCGGGGACGTATGGTTTTCAGCAGGGCGCGCAGCATGGGGCTATTGTACAACGAGTGGGAGAAAATGAGTAATGGGAAACGAGTACAATTGGGATATGCCGAAGGTGCGTTTGGATATTTTGCTCGTCGAACGCGGACTGGCCGAAAGCCGCGCCAAAGCCCAGGCACTGGTTATGGCCGGGCAGGTACGCGTGGATGGGCAGGTGGAACTCAAAGCCTCGGCGCAGGTCCACCCCAGTGTGCAGCTGGACCTGGAGACTGGTCCGCGTTTCGTCTCGCGCGGCGGCGACAAACTCGAGGCCGCGCTGACCAGTTTCCCGGTCGAGGTGGCGGGCCGCATCTGCGCGGACGTGGGGGCGTCCACGGGCGGGTTCACCGACTGCCTGCTCCAACACGGGGCGGCCAAGGTTTATGCCATTGATGTAGGGAAGGGCCTCCTGCATTGGAAACTGCGCACCGACCCACGTGTGGTCGTCATGGAAGAGACCAATGCACGCTATGTCGAGTCCCTGCCGGAAACGGTGGACCTGGTGACAATTGATGCGTCGTTCATTTCGTTGAAACTTTTACTGCCGGTGGTGAAGGGGTGGTTTACCCCCGCCCCCCTCGCCCCTTCGGGGAACTCCCCCCATTTGCAAAGCAAATGGGGGGAGACGGAGGGGGGCGTCATCGCCCTCATCAAGCCCCAGTTCGAAGCCGGGCGCAAGGAGACCGCGCGCAACAAGGGCGTTATCAGCGACCCGGCGATACACCAATCCGTGGTGAACGATATCCTGGCTTTCGCCCAGGTGCAGGGATTCACCGTGCGCGGTCAGATCACGAGTCCCGTGCTGGGACCGAAAGGGAATGTCGAGTTCCTGGTCTGGTTGGAAATAAAGTTCAACCCCACAACGGATTTGCGGCATTCCTGCATTCGGGCTATACTATGCGGCGGAAAGGAATCCCGTCATGGAAACCCCCAAGCCCATTCCTCCCGCGCTGGTCAAAAACGACATCTATACGGTACTCTCTCCCATCAGCGGTGGGTTGGCCTTCCTGGGCAACTGCGTTAACCTGGTTTTCGCCATCGTCCCCGGCCTGCCGTTCCTGTGCGCCACGATTAACGGTCTGTTCAGCCTGGGCGCGCTGGCCACCGGCATCGTCGGACTGGTCCAGATCAGGCATACCGGGCAAAAAGGCAAGGGACTGGCCGTCGCCGGCATCGTCCTGGGCGTACTGGGTTTGATGGCCGCCTGCATCATTCCCCTGCTCGGCACCGCCCTCCTGGCCGCCCTGGGATGGCAAGTAGGAGACGCGCTCCTTGTCCCGGTCGAGTAAGCCGGTCCCGCCGCCATCTGGCGGTTGTGCCCATCCAGCCGGGGATTCATCCCCGGCGATGGTTTTAATCTTGCCAAACCCCACCCCATCGGGTATGCTTGCGCCGGGAGTGGTTAGGTCCCGGAGGGCTTCCCGGTCTTCAAAACCGGTGGCGGGCCGCGTTGCGGGCCGCGGTGGGTTCGACCCCCATCCACTCCCGCCTGTCTTATTGGGCGGCAGCGTACAAAAAGCAGCCTATTATTTATGTTTTCTTTACAGGTGATAAAATGCCCCTTCCTGAAACCGACGTTCTCAATTCCATCATCGGGCGCGTCTTCCGCTACACCGACGTAACCGCCGGCGACCCGAAACAGGGTTTCTACCTTCGCTACCGCGGCCAACTGATACTCGACTCAGCTGAGGCTTATGAGCAATTGGCCGAAGCCCTGCGCCCGTATGAGATCGTGCCCCTCTTCCGCAAAGACCGGGACGGCGGCCATGTTATCTTCCTCGCCCCGCCCCCGCCGAAACGCAAGGCAACTGCCGGGATTAGCACCAACATCGTCATGTTCATGCTCACCCTCGTCAGCGTGATGCTCACCGGCGCTGAAATTCCCGCGGGTACTCCAATCCCGCCGGACCTCCTCGGGCAGTTAAAACTCCTCGCCGCCAACTTCTTCAGCGGCTGGCCTTTTGCTTTGGCCCTCCTGTCCATCCTTTTGGCGCACGAATTCGGCCACTATATCGCCGGGCGCAGCCGCAAAGTGGATGTCAGCCTGCCGTTTTTCATCCCGCTCCCTTTGATCAGCCCGCTTGGCACGATGGGCGCTTTCATTAACCTGCGCAGCATCCCGCGGAATAAGCGCCACCTGTTCGACATCGGCATCGCCGGCCCGCTGGCCGGACTGATCGTCGCCATCCCGGTCCTGCTCATCGGATTGAGTCTCTCCACCACTGGCACAGTCCTGCCTGTTGAGGGCGGTTACATCGAAGGCAATTCCCTGCTCTATCTGCTTGCCAAGTTCGCCGTCTTCGGTCAGTGGTTGCCCGCTCCGCAGACCTACGGGGCATTCTCCCCTCTGCTCTACTGGCTGGTCTACTTCTTCACCGGCACGCCCGTCCCTTACGGCGGCGTGGACGTGTTCATCCATCCCGTCGCGCTGGCGGGCTGGGCTGGCCTGCTCGTCACTTCGCTCAACCTCATCCCGGCCGGCCAACTCGACGGCGGTCACATCCTCTACACCCTCTTCGGCGACCGCCTGCGCAAGGCGCTGCCGTTCATCATCGCCGCCCTCGTCGTGATGGGCTTTTTCTGGACCGGCTGGTGGCTGTGGGCTGGCATCCTGTTCTTCTTCGGACGCGTCCACCTGGAACCGCTCGACCAGATCACCGAACTCGATCCGCCCCGCAAGGCCCTGGCCTGGTTGATGATCATTATCTTCCTGCTGACCATCACCCCCGTCCCCATGGTTCTCCTGTAATGACAATTCCGCGCCGTTCCCTGACCCTGATCCTGCTGGCCGCGCTGGCCTTTTCGGCCTGCACCCCGGCCACGCCGCCCGCCTCAACCCCGGATTTACCCGACGACGAGACAGTCACGCCCACGCCGACTGCCCTCCCCACCCTCGGCGTGGACGCGGCTTCATTGCGCGGCCTCAGCCTCCAGGTCTGGCATGCCTTCGCCGGGGAATCGGCGCAAGTATTCAACGACCAGGTTTCCTTGTTCAACGCGGTCAACGAATGGGGCGTCACCATCGTCCCGACCGGTTATGGCGATTACCTGACCCTGTTCGAGGCCTTGCAAGCGGCCATCGAGTCCGGGCAGACGCCGCAGATGATCGCGGCGCTACCTGAGCAGGCCCTGGCCTGGGATGCGGATGGCTTGGTGGTGGACCTGACTCCCTATACCGGCGACCCGGAATACGGTCTCACCAGCGCCGAAATCGGTGATTTCCCGGCAGCGTTCTGGGCGCAAGACGAGACCGGGGAACGAGTGGGAGTCCCGGCGCAGCGTTCGGCGCGCTTCCTGTTCTACAACCAGACCTGGGCGCGCGAATTGGGCTTCACCGAGCCCCCGCAAACGCCCGACGAGTTCCGCCAGCAGGCTTGTGCGGCCAACGCTGCCTTCAAGTCCGACGCCGATCTGCAAAATGACGGCTACGGCGGCTGGGTGGTGGACACCCACTGGCAGACGGTCTACTCCTGGATGCTGGCTTTCGGGGGCGACCCGGCAGACGGGGAGGCGTACACCTTCCGCACCGACGCCAACCAGGCCGCGCTGGAGTTCTTGAAAGGAATCTATGACAGCAACTGCGCCTGGCTCTCCACCGAGGCGACGCCCTATGATGCCTTTGCCGCCCGCCAGGCGCTCTTCGTGACTGGCGACCTGGCCGATGCGCCGCTGGCCTCTCTGGCAATGACCTCTGCCGCCAGCGCCGACGAATGGACCCTGATCCCATTCCCTGGCATGGACGAGCCGCTGGCCGTGGCCTACGGGCCTTCGTATACCGTTTTGCAGTCCAGCCCGGAGGCGCAACTGGCGGCCTGGCTGTTTGCCCGCTGGATGCTTACCCCGGAGAGCCAGGCCCTGTGGGTGGAAGCCGCGGGTCTGCTCCCGCTGCGCCTCTCGGTGATGAACATGATCGGCCCCTACCGGACGGCCAAACCACAATGGGAGGCCGCTGCCGGTTCGCTCTCCCTACTGGAGACCGTGCCACAACTGGCCTCCTGGCGCAAAGCGCGCTACCTCCTGGAGGACGGCATGGACTATATCTTCCTGGTAAACCTGCCGGTTGACCAGGTCCCGACAGTGCTGGATGAAATGCAGGCCATGGCCGAGGAATTGAGCGGCGAGTAGGGAAGGCCGGGAATGGCAAAAGGGAAGTTCTATGTCGTCTGGAAAGGCAGGCAAACCGGCATCTTCACCGACTGGGAGGCGTGCAAAGCGCAGGTAAACGGTTTTCCGGAGGCGCAGTACAAAGCCTTCGAGACGCGCCTCGAAGCCGAACGCGCCCTGGCCGGGGCATACGCCGCCTACGCCGGGAAACCCGCTTCCAGCCAGAAGTGGTTGTTTGCCCCCAATCCGCCTGTTGCTGAAAGTTATGTGGTGGACGCGGCCTGCTCCGGGGGGACGGGGCGGCTGGAATGGCGCGGCGTCCATCTCGCCAGCGGGAAAAAACTCTTCCACGAGGGGCCGTATGAGAACGGGACGAATAACATCGGCGAGTTCCTGGCCATCGTCCATGCGCTGAGCCTGCTCGAACGGGAAGGGAATGCCCTGCCGGTCTACTCCGACTCAGAGACAGCCATCGCCTGGGTGCTCCTCGGGAGATGCAATACCGACCTGGAGCCGGACGAGCGCAACGCGGCGTTGTTCGCCCTCCTTGACCGCGCCGAGGATTGGCTGGCAAAGCATCCCGGGCGGCATCCGGTCCACAAGTGGGACACCGCAGCCTGGGGCGAAAACCCGGCGGATTTCAACCGAAAGTAATCCCAGTCTAGCGTGTGTTTGAACTTTAGTGGGGTTGTAGACTCTGTTCATGGCCAGAAAATCCTACCCAAGCGATGTGACGGATGAAGAATGGGCGTTGTCGCTCCGTAACCCGGCACTCGTGTTTCCGTCATTATAAAAAGATCCATGCCAGGGCTATGCGGTCGGGAGGAACAAGTTCCGCGGCTGCCCACGCTAGGGACTGGAATAAGGGACGAACAGCCAGATATCGAATACCATCTGCTGGTTCGTCAACATCTGGTCATCGCGCAGAACCAGGAAGCCGTATACACCCGTATTTGTCTGGAAACACAGGTGGAGATCGGTGAGAGGCGCGGCGGGATCGGAGGCAAGGGTTTCGGCGCGGCAGGTATCCAGGGTCGGTGGGGACTGCCTGCCTGTTCCGCCCAGGAGTGCCAGGTTGCGCGGCGTGAGAACACCGTTGCTATCGAGCGCGAGGTCGCAAAAAGTATCAATGACCGGAGTCATGGTGTCCAGGTCCCAGCACTCGCCTGCCTTGAGGATAAAGCCCGTGTTGCTGGCAGGCAGTGGATCAGGAGGATAGGAATAATCGGGGCTGGGAGTGGGCGTCGGACCCGAGGGCACTTGGGGCAGGCCGAGGGCGGTCTGGGTCATGCCTAAGACGGCGGTCTGCGCGACCATAGTGTCGAAGGCATCGGCGTCCACCCGAGTGCTGCCCGGCGTGGAGCAGGCGGAAGCCAAGAGCAGGAAGATAATGAACAGGGGAGTAGGAAATCGAAGGTTATTCATGCGCGTATCTCCTTTGCGAGGTCAGGTTACGGGCAAATGCCTTGCAGGAGGACCGTGTTGCTGTGGGCGGATTCTCCTCCGGGTCCGTAGATGGTGACGTACGCGTTCCAGGAGGTCCCGCAGGACGGCGGCTCCAGGTAGTGTTCCGAGGTCTGGTAATAGAAATTGTAATTTTTATAGACGTCGATCCTGGCAGGCATGAACGTGGAGCCCCAGGGACCCGGGTAGAAGATCTCCCACTTGCTGTAGAATTCGTTCCACTGCAGGTATGGAGTTTCCGGCGGGCAGAGCACTATCTGCTCCAGCGTGACGGAGTTGCTGGGGGCGGATTCGCCGGCATTGTTGTAGGCGGTGACATAATAGGTGAGTTGCAACCCGCACATGTTTTGCAGGAACACCGTATAAGTGTGGACATTGGCTGTGGTCTGACTATTGCTGTAGGTGGAATAGATCTTGAAGCCGGTTTCATTTGTCGAATTGTCATCCCAGGTGAACTGGTAGGTATGGACATCCGGGGTTTCCAGGGTGAGGTTGGAGGGCGGGTTGGGGATCTGCGCACTCTGGACCGTCACGCTAATGCTGCGGGTGACGATGGACGGGCTATTGCACGGCTCGCCGTAGGCAATCAACTGGTGGGGGATGGTGGAAGGTGCGCCAGAAAGGGGGACAGTGTAGCGGTAGTAGCCAATGGTATTGACCGGGTTTGTATCCAGGTAGACCCCGCAGGGGGCGTCGAACACCTCCCACTCGATCGTCACCTCATCGCCGGGGCTCACCGGCTGCGAAGGACCGATGAAATAGTTGATCGTCGGTTCAACATAGATCACCGGGTCGGGCGGGACGACCGGCGGCTGGGCGACTTGGTCGGGGCAGTACCACACCGCAACGTTATAAATGTTGCTGTTGATCACTGCCCCGTTCTTGTCCACCACCCCGGCGTAGAAATACAGCCAGCCGCTGTCGCCCATCAGGGTCAACGGTCCTTCTGTGTCGACATCAACCACGGCGGAGTAATTGTTCCCGCCAGTGGGTGCCATCCAGGTGTCGTTGTTGTAGTAGTTGCCAAACTGGTCGGCGAACCAGTAATACAGGGTCACCGATGCCACCTGATTGGTGGGACTGACAGCCGCCTGGATGTTCACCTGGGTCGTCTCTCCCGCCTGGCAAAAGCCGTAATAGACCGTGGTGGTGGGGTTGAACGAGACGCCGGTGATGCTGACCTGCGCGGCAGGTTGACCGGCGGGCACCGTCGGGGCGGGCTGCGTGGCTGCCGGCTGTGGCATGGGCACAC
>JACQYE010000077.1 GCA_016208355.1 Chloroflexota bacterium
TCACCAATATTGAAGTTATATAGTGCAAGAACTGGATACAACCCAATGAATAGTATATAGAAAGGGTATTTCGCAAGTATCTTACGCATCTCTTCTCCATAAATTCATTTGCATAACTTATTTTACATAATTTAAAAGCAGGTAGATTGTTAGTGCATGAAAGAAGGAGGCGCAAATGACCGCCCACAAAACGCTTTCGAGAGGATTTCGAAATTTCCTGACCCGCATGAATTTCACATCGTCTCGAATCTCTGGACCTAAACCATAGGTCATTCCACCTCGATGACCAAAATTGAGCATAAAAATAAAACAGATGGGGATAATAACTACGCTAGTATAAAGAATTGCAACAGCAATATTTGAGAGAGAATATTTTTGCCCTGCCAGCGAATAGATTATTCCTATCACAAGGATAGAAAAATAGGCCACTATAAAAGCAATAATGAATCGTTTTTTGTTAGAGCTTTTAGTTTTTTGCTCCATATAGCACCTTATTACTCATTATACCGAATCGGCTCCACATCCCGTTTCTCGGATACAGGCTTCTCCCAACCCACATGATAGTAGAATGTCTGGCGCAGGTCGGGGGTGAGCAGGCTGGAATGGCGGTAGCCCTGGTAGGTGCCCCAGAATTGGGAAAATCGGAACCAGAAAATACTCAAGAAACTGCGCCCAAACCGGCGGAGGCGGGCGGCGTGAAGCAAGTCGAAACCGATGCTGGCGAACGTGCTGCGCACGAAATCATACAGGCTGAAATGCGCCTCGGGGTAAATCCGTTTGAAGGCCATGCCCTCGCGCCGGTAGCGGTTCAGCACGCCGCGCGGCGTCTCATTGTGGACATGTACCACTTCCGCCTCTGGCACGTAGGCGATGGCGTGACCTTGTTCCTGCGCCCATTTTGCCCAGGCCAGGTCTTCCAGTCCGGTCAGTGTCTCATCGTATGGGTGCGCCCTCCAAACGGATCGTCTGATCACGGTATTGGCGTTGTTGCAGAAGGGATGGCTCTGGCGTGCCACCGTTTCTTCCGGGTACCAGCGGGCGAAAATCTGGTGCTCGGAAAACTTCGAGTTTACATCGCCGCGCTGCTTGCCATAGGTAAGTGCAACGACCGGGTCGGCGAAAGGAGACAGCAGGCGCTCCAGCCAGTCAGGATAAACCGGGTAGACGTGGGCGCTGGCAATGGCGACCAGGTCTCGGGTCGCGGCGGCCAGGCCCAGGTTAAGGGAGCGCCCGAAGGTGAACTCCTCCGGGGGAATGTGCATCACCCTCGCCCCGTAATGCGCCGCAATGGCCGCCGTGGCGTCGGTCGAGCCCGAGTCCACCAGGATAATCTCTACATCCTGTATGGTTTGGCGGCGCACCCCCTCCAGCAGCCGCCCGATGTGCCGTTCCTCGTTGAAGGCGCGAATGACGAGCGAGCAGCTAGACATCCAGTTCGAATCGCTTTCCATCCAACAACCCACCCAGCAGAGCGCGGGTCGTGGACGAATTTTCCAGTTGAGCCAGTGGGAACCTCTTCAAGCGGACATACCCTGTCGGCCGGGTGGACTCAAGAAACTCGCCAAATGGCAGGGAGAACCGGTAGGTGCGGTAATACAGGAAACGGCGCGTATTACGCTGCCGGTCTTGCGGGACCTCGAGTCTGCCCGCCGCCAGCCAGGCGTTCAACCGGCTGAAGTACGTCTCACGGGCCGGTTCGAAGAAGACAGTATCAAAGGAATTGAAGGGGGCCTGACCGGCGGCCAGCGCCGGGACACCCAGCAGGATGGATTCCAGCCCGATGGTCGAGTTGTAGGTCAGCACGAATTTGGAAATTTTCAGCAGGTCATACGAACTGACGCGTTCCTGTGGCGGGACGAAGGCCGCATTCGGCAGGCCTGCGGCTCGCTGCTCGAACCATGCTGCCACACTCTCGCGGCTGGCTTTACCGGGACGGGCTTCATCGGGGTGGGCGCGCAGGATGAAGAGCGTCTGCTGATTAGCGCGGATAACATCCAGGAATTCATCCAACCAGGCGAACATATCCTTGAAGATTACATTGGCGTACATCTGGGTGGTGTCGAAGATGACATTGGTGAAGACCGAAACCACCTGCCCGAATCCGGCAGTCTTTTGCTTCAGGCGCTCCGGCAGGCTGTTGATCTCGCTCCAGAATTTCACGCCCGCCATGCTGAAGTCGCCCTGCCAACGTTTTTGCAGGTCGGCGTCGAGGCGGGCATTCTGCTCAGCAGTCAGGTCTACGTCGGGGATTACGATGGGGTACATGGTAGCCTGTCCCTCGACGAAGTACCCGCTGAAAGGCTGGAAACCCGATTCATGCGTGATGACCCGTATCCCGCGCTGATTGCACAGCCAGGCCGCGGTCGCTTCGGGGAAATGTGTCCCATTGAAGAGCACAGCCGCCTGCGGTTTGACCTTGTTGAGGAAATCGGTGAATTCTCGAGCGATGTTCCAGGCCGAGAGCATGAACTCGCGACACAGGAAGCGGGTGGACTCATCGTCGGTCAGCGATTGCAGTCTCATCCGCCAGCGCAGGGAGGGCAGGACGATGTTGCCCAGCGGGAATTTCCCTGAACCGTCCGACAGAGGAAGTTCGTAGCACAGGAGTTCGTCAAGGCTAAGTGGTTGGAGCACGGCAGTGAGGGATTCGTCTCGTTGAAAACTGAACCAGTGTGTCTCTGCACCGGTGAAGTTGGCGCGGCTCTGGCGGATGCACATTCCGCACGGCATCGGGCGCGAGGGGTCGGCTTCGTCCGTGCCGAGCACACAGCGGCTCATCCCGGCCTTGCAGACAAAGTGGACCACCGGAGTCCCGGCCAGCCGGACGGCCCAGGATGCCAGCAGTGAGAATGCCGCGTTCTGGCTGAGGCCGGAGAGGCGCGTGGTCGCGTTGAAAAAGAGAACAGGCTGACGGTCCGGCGACGAGCGGGAAGCGCGTGCAACTGCCCAGCCTGAATTCACCAGGCGCAAGAGTTCCAAAAAACGTTCCAAACGTCTTGTTATGGTTGTCATTTTAAGGCATACAAGGATATTGGACCTGGGTGAACGAAAACATCTCGTTGTAAGGCGAGTAATAACTCACATCCGGCAATAACGGGTAATCCTGCCCGAAGTAAATATCCAAGACCAGACGGAAATTGTTGACCGGGGTAATTGTTGGATACAACGCATCGGAACCCTCGAGGGGGAGGTAGTAGGCTATCAGGTTTGCCATGCGGACTTCTGTGTCAATCCCATGGTCGCTCTGGATAATAATGATTGGCGGATTTTCTGATTCGGTCAGAATTGCTTGAATAACTTCAAGCATTCGTTTGTTGAGGTAAGAGATTTCATTCCCCAGTGCAGGGTCCACCGAGGTGAATAGTTCAAACTCACCCGCGGTGTTCATGATCGCTTCGGTCGTGTGGGGTGCTAAAATATGGGCAAACACGAATTTCGGGCTGGGGATTGCGGGGGTTAGTTCCAATTGGTCGAACTCGAAAAGAATACGTTCATAAAGTTGTTTTCTATGATCTTGGAAAAGGGAATCCAGCCAGCCGGCTTTTGCTTCCTCCAGAAGGAGCAGGACACTTGTTCTCGCATAAACCACTTCGAATTCAGAAAATCGGGTGAAATCGAAGAAAGAACTAGCAACGGGCCGATCCTGGCTGATGAAGTAATCAGCATCGCGAAATTCCGTGAACCAAATGCCGCTTTCAACCGAAACTGTTTCATATCCCAAACTTTCCAAGAACCTCCGGATTTCGCTGTTGGCGATCTTGCCGTTTAGATCGTTAGCCGTAACATTCTCTCCGGGTTGTGTAACATATTCCATGTTGAGCGATGATGCCAGCGAAAGTTGGGTCATGGCGTAGTTGCTTTGACTGCACGATGGAACGTAGAATCCGAACGCTTCCAACTGTTCTATAAAATCGCTATTATCGAAATTGTGATATTGCAATAGCGCGTCTTGCCGGGGATATCCATCCAAAATAATGTAATAGATGTCCGGCATATAACCTTCAGATAAAACTATGTTTTCAGGCATATTCGATGCAGAACTCTCACTATCCAAACCACTGGCGGAACGGTATCTTTGCCATTCAAACAGTCCAATCTGAATGACAGGGATGGCCAGCAAAACAATGCTGGTTATATTTAGAATCCGGCTCAATGATCCCAACTTCCATGAGCGTTTGTAAACCAGCCATCCTCCGAATGCGAATACGGCAAACCATAGCGGGAAAAGAAACCGATGTCTCCCTGCGGTGATCCCAAATATTTTTATTCCTTCTACCGAATCATATACGTGCCCGTAGGCAAAGAAGAAAACCATGAACACAGCACACAGTAAGGCAGCCTTATATTCATCCTTGACCCGCCAGCAAAAAGCCGCATAAACTGCAAGGGAGAATAACATCGCAACTAGAATGGAGCGGATACCAGTCAGAAACGTCATCTGGCTGATGTTCGCGCTCACCAATCCAACGGCGGAGTAGATACCCAAAAGCAGCGGGTAAAAGATTTTCCAGTTCTTTTTAGTCATACAACCTCATTCTGGCAACCTATAAAGGCTAACGTAGAGTGGTCATGATTATTCTTCGGGAATCACCCGGTGTGATTTCTTAGTGAAGCGATCCTTTCAATTTGATTGTCTTCAAATCTCGGGAACTGCCAGGATCGAACCATCAAACGGATGGGTGATTGCGCCGATTAGGTCATTCGTATTTTCAATGTGATATCCACATGCCCGGAACACCGCCAACAACTGTTCGTACGAACTCTCTTGCGAGGCAAGAGATTGGTCAGGTAGTTCCGAGAACAACACAGGATGTTCTTCCCGCGAAGTTCTTCGAGCGCCGCGCATCACGAACTTTAGTCGGTACCCATTTTCTTGAAGCAATGAAAGTACGTGGCTAGATGAACTGTCCAGAGATGCAAGCAGTTGATCGGACAGTTCCATCAACAACACAGGCCGTTCCTCTCGCAAGGTCTTTCCGGAACCTCGCAGCACAAGCAACTCGGCGCCTTCGGTATCCATTTTTATAAATCCAGGATGCAAGTGGTAACGTTCGACCAGATTATCCACCGTCTCTCCAACCACCGATATTTTTTGAGTTACTTGCCCGGCAGTGGAGAAGTGGACGATTTCTCCCAGGCTGGAATATTCTTCTTTGCCCGGGATGACATTAATTTCACAACGACCGGGACTCTCGGTGGCCAGGCCTTCAAAATTGATTACCGTAGGGCCGACGCCATTGCGTTCAATGTTACGGCGGAGGTAGTATTGGGCAAGCGGGGTCGGCTCGATTGCCAGTACTTTATATGAATTCTTTAAGCGCTGGGCAAAAAAGGCTGTGAACAGGCCAATATTGGCACCAATATCAAGCACATCTTTCTCTGGATTGAGATACTGCTTGGCAAGGGCTACTAGTTCTGGTTCGTATTGTTTCTTCCTCAGCACGCGGAGCAAGATATGGGAATGGAAACCTATCTCGTATCGTCCACCCAGATCAGGGATATTGACAACCAGGCTCCCATCTTCTACGTTTGAGAAGGCCGTATTAAAAAATTGCTCGAATGCCAGGGCTTCGTTCCTTTTACGGTCCTTCAGCTGTCCAGCCCTCAATGATTGGATGGGTGAAAGCCATAAGCGCGCTAGGGGTAGCTTCTTGATGGCGTTTTTAATACGTTCTGAATTTTTCATGAGCCCGCACGCTCTATTCTTCCGAAACTACGCGGCGCAATTTTTTGAGGGAGGGCATCTCGCTCTCATAGACGCGCTTGACGCCGTCGCCCAGGGAGGCCTCCGCGGTGCGGACGTACTTGACAAGCCGCTCGAAGCCGCTGGGTTCCACCGAAGCAGCCTGGTCGGAGCCCCACATGGCGCGGTCGAGGGTCAGGTGGCGTTCGATCATGCAGGCGCCCAGCGCCACCGCCACCTGCGGCGGGACAAGGCCGACCTCGTGGCCGGAATAGCCAATCGGGCAGGGGAACTCTTCCCGCAGAGTCTGGATCATGCGCAGGTTGAGTTCCTCGGGTTCGCACGGGTAGGTACTGGTGCAATGCGTAATGACCAGGTTCTCGGTCCCAACAATGCTGACCGCAGCCCGGATCTGCTCCATAGTGGACATGCCGGTGGAGATGACCAACGGGCGTCCGGTATTGCGGGTGTAGCGTAGCAGAGCATGGTCGGTGATGGAGGCCGAGGGGATTTTATAGGCCGGGGTGTCGAACTTTTCCATAAAGTCCACGGCCTGTTCATCCCAGACCGAGGCGAACCAGTCAATCCCTTTTTCTTTGCAGTATCGGTCAATCTCGCGGTATTCCTTTTCGCCGAATTCGACCTTGTACCGATAATCGAGATAGGTTATGTAGCCCCAGGGAGTCTCGCGCATCTGTTTCTGCTGTTCGGGCGGGGTGCAGACCTCGGGTGTGCGTTTTTGGAATTTGACCGCATCCACCCCGGCATGGACGGCGGCATCAATCATCTGCTTGGTGACATCCAGGTCACCGTTATGGTTGATTCCAATTTCAGCAATGATGTAGGTAGGGTGGCCGTCACCGACCAGCCGGTTACCAAGTTTGATCTCACGATTCATGTTATGTTCTCCTAAAGTTAACTTTGCGGGAAGAGTGCCCGTTCCACTGCGCCGCAGATAACGTGCCAGACGAAGATGTGACTCTCCTGGATGCGCGGAGTATCGGTGGACGGGACGACCAGCGACAGGTCGCTTTTTATGCCCATCTTCTCGCGTCCATTCTCGCCGGTAAATGTAATGGTTGTTACGCCCAGCGCCCGGGCCGTATCCAGCGCCTTGAGGATGTTTGGGGAACCGCCGCTGGTGCTGATTCCAACCAGGATATCGCCCTGTTTTGCCAGGGCTTCCACCTGGCGGGAAAAGATATTCTCGAAGGCCGAGTCGTTGCCGATGCAGGTCAGGATGGAAGTATCGGTGGTCAGGGCGATGGCAGGCAGGGCAGCATGGTCATAGCGAAAACGGTTGACGAACTCACCCGCTACGTGCTGGGCGTCGGCCGCGCTGCCACCGTTGCCGCAGATCAGCAGTTTGTTGCCCTGCCGAAAACAACGGATGATGGCGTTGGCGATCTGCTTGATTACCTCCGCCGTTTGTTCTACCGTTTGTTCCACTACTGCCTGGTGTGTCTTTAGTTCAGTTATAAGTGTTGATGGACTCATCGTTTCCGCCTTTACCAACAACTGCGCCCACCGTCTATGACCAGGTTCGCGCCGGTCATGTAGGACGAAGCGTCCGAGCACAGGAACAGGATCGCGGCCTGGTACTCATCCGCGTTTGCCATGCGCGCGAGCGGGATCAGGTTCGAAAGACGCTGGACAAAATCGTCCGGCTGGTTATTGTAGACCCCGCCCGGCGAGATGGCGTTGACGCGGATACGCGCTGACTATCGCGTGTTGCAGAACCGCGGGAATCGGTTTACCCAGGTCTTGGTATGCTTCAATCACAGCCGTCAACGCGTCGGAGGCATTGTTCAATGCTTCCTGGACCGTGTCGCCTTCCGTGATCAACTCGGGCAAGAGTGGGCAGGTGACAGTATAGCCGCCTTCGGGTTGTGGATCGAGAACCAGCGGTAGTTTATAAGTCGCAGCCATTGTCGTTCCTTTCACATTTACAAATCGGCGCAGAGGTTTCCCCCTGCGCCGACATTTTACATCAACACTTCCGCCAGCAGGGCGCGGACACTTTCCGGGTCGGTGATGTCGGTTTGCTGGACGCAGGCCTCAGGTCCGAAACGCTCGCGGAAAGCCGCGCTGGAGGGGTCCACCGCGTCGGTGCGGATGTCGGCCAGGATGGGTATACCGCCTGCGCTGGCAATCGCTTCGCCGTGCTGCTGTCCGAGCAGGCCGGTGCCGCCGGTGATGACGGCCACGCGGCCGGTCAGGTCGAACATGGATTCAAGTTTTTTCATGCGTACCTCTACGATTACGATCTACTTTGGAGTCGGGCGGCCTGCCGCCTGAAGCGCCTGGAGCAGGCTCCTTCGCTCCAAAATCAGGCCAAACTAATCACTTTTCCGGTTTCCAGCGACTCTCTGGCCGCCAGCGCCATGCGCAGACTCTGCACTCCGTCCTGCAGGCTGACCAGCGGCGTGGACTTCCCTTGCAAGGCTTCGAGGAAATAGTGCGTCTCATCGAGGAACATCTGGTTGCGCTGGAAATCCTGGAAGACGACCTGCTCCACCTGCTGCCCCTCCCCGTCGAAGACGGTCAGCGAGGCGGCGGGGAAATCGAGGATGATTTTTCCGGCGTCACCGATAACCGTGCAGCCGCGGCTGGGAGGCCGTTGGAGGTAATCTTCGTGCAAGCTGACCGGGACGGGACGGCTGTCCACACGGATTTCCATCAGGATGTCAGCTGTATCTTCCACGTCGACCTCGAGCCGGCTGAGGTGACCTCCGAGCGCGTACACGCTCTGAGGTGGGCCAAAGAACCAGTGCAGGTAATCCATCTCGTGGATCTGGGAGAGGATTACCCCTCCGCCCAGGTCTTTGCGGGAGGCGTACATCTGGCGGTAATCTTCGTAGGTGTGCCAGCCGGGCAGGTACTCGCCGATCTCGGCGTGCACCGACAGGATGCGGCCCATTTTCTTCTCCTGCACAAGCGCATGGAGGCGCTGCAGGGCCGGGTGGAAGCGCATCTGGTAACCGACCACCGCTGTCAGGCCGCGGCGCTCAACAACTTCGACCAGTTCGTCAACCTGCTGCAGGTTATGGGAAAGCGGCTTTTCGATGAACAGGTGACAGCCAGCATGCGCCGCCCGCAGCGCTGTCGGTATGTGCAGGTTGGTGGGCGTGCAAACATAGACGGCGTCCGGTTTTTCGACCAAGGCAGGCTTGAAGTCCGGGAAGATGCGAATACTGTATTTCCCTGTG
>JACQYE010000078.1 GCA_016208355.1 Chloroflexota bacterium
GTCGAGCACGCCGCTGAGATGGGACCGGCGCTGAACCGGATGCTGAAAGACCTGGGCGAGGCGCATCGTTCAGTGGGGGCAGTGCGTAATATCGGCCTGTTTGTGATCATCGAAATCGTCACGGACCGCCAGACGAAAGAGCCGATGGCCCCCTGGAACGGCTCCAGCCCGGAGATGGTCGCCTTCCGCAAGGCCTGCCTGGAGAGCGGCCTGTATCTCTACACCCACTGGCACACGGCGCTCATCATCCCGCCGCTAATCATCACCGAGGCGCAGTTGCAGGAGGGCATGGTCGTGCTGGACAGGGCGCTGGAGATCACGGACAAGGCCGCAAAATAAGACAAAATCACATCTGTAGGGAACCAGCTATACTCGTTATAGATTTCGGCATGTAACTTTTTGGTGCGCCGGAGCATCTGATACAATACAATCATCCAATCCAACGAGGCAGCCATGTTAAACTTAAGTGGACTTTCCACATCCAAAGCCGGATCCCGGCACGTCAAGGTGCTGGTACTCGGCGCGGGACCGGCAGGTCTCTCTGCCGCCCTCTACGCGGCGCGCGCCGAACTCCAACCGCTGGTGCTGACCGGTCTCCAGCCCGGCGGGCAGGCGGCGTTAACCCATGCCATTGAGAACTATCCCGGCTTCCCGGAGGGGGTGGGTGGATCGGAATTAGGAGAGTTGTTCCAGAAGCAAGCCGAACGCTTCGGCGCGACAGTCGAATTCGATTCGGCCCAGAGCGTGGACCTGTCAACGCGCCCATTCAAAGTTGTCACCGACAATGGCAAATACACTGCCGATACGCTCATCATCAGCACCGGGGCTAACCCGAACCATCTTAATGTCCCTGGCGAAGCAGAACTGACCGGCAAGGGTGTATCCTATTGCGGCACCTGCGATGGCTGGTTCTTCAAGGATAAAAAGGTTGTTGTGGTCGGCGGCGGGGACTCGGCCGTGGAAGAAGGCGTGTTCTTGACGCGCTTTGCCACGTCCGTGACCATCGTCCACCGGCGCGACAGTCTGCGCGCCGGGGCGATCCTCCAAAAGCGGGCGCAGGAAAATCCAAAAATCAATTTCATCTGGAATACTGTTGTCACCGAAGCCGTCGGCACAGATAAACTGACTGGCGTGAAACTCAAGGACCTGAAGAGCGGCAAGGAAAGCACTTTCCCGACCGACGGCCTGTTTATTTTCGTCGGACATACTCCCAACACAGAGATGTTTTCCGGCCAATTGGAGATGGACAACGGTTATATCAAAGTGGATGAACATATGCACACCAGCGTCCCCGGGGTTTACGCGGCCGGGGAAGCCGCCGATTCGCACTTCAAGCAAGTCGTCACCTCGGCCGGGATGGGCGCGGCAGCGGCCATCGAAGCCACCCGCTTCCTCGAAGAGGCAAGCTGACGTTCCGGGCGGATGTGGCAGGCGGGAGGGGGGACCGCCTGCTTTTTTTTTAGGATCAATTTTGTTGTTGGTGTGTGGACTTTAGTCCACTTTGAATCATGCAAACTGAAGTCTGCTCCCCAAGAGACATGCCTAAAAACACGGTTTTTGGGCTAAAATCGTGCTTTAGAGGATAAAAATACAGATTAAGTGTGATAAAAAATACTATTAATGGGGGATGGTTGTATATAGAATTGTGATAGTGGCTTTAGCAACTATCGTTCAATCAAAAGGAGGAAGGATGACAGCAAAAATATCCATCATTGGAGCCGGCATGACCGGTTCCACAACCGCCCATTGGCTGGCAGAACGTGAAATCGCCGACCTGGTGTTGGTAGATATCGTCGAGGGGATGCCGCAGGGCAAGGCGCTGGACATGCAGGAAGCGCTGCCGGTGATCGGCAAAGACGTGGCCGTCGTCGGGAGCAACGACTATGCCGCCACAAAGGGGTCGGATATCGTGGTCATCACGGCTGGCATCCCGCGCAAGCCGGGCATGAGCCGCGAGGATCTGCTGACGACCAACGCGAATATCGTCAGCGCGGCGGTGGAGAACACCCTCAAGCACTCGCCTGATGCACTATTCATCGTGCTGACCAACCCGCTGGACACGATGACCTACCTGGCGATGAAAGTCGGCAAACTGCCGCGCGAGCGTATCGTAGGGCAGGCAGGCATTCTCGATTCAGCCCGCATGCGCGCTTTCGTTGCCATGGAGACCGGCGTCAGCGTGGAGAATATCCAGTGCTACGTCCTGGGCGGCCACGGCGACGAGATGGTCCCGCTCACCAGCCGTTCGAACATTGCCGGCATATCGCTGCGCGATTACCTGCCAGCCGACAAACTCGAGGCCATTGTCAACCGGACGCGCAAAGGCGGCGGCGAGATTGTCAACCTGCTCAAGACCGGCTCAGCGTATTACGCCCCGTCGGTTGCCGTGGCGCAGATGGCCGAAGCGATCCTGAAGGACAAGCACCTCATCGTCGCGGCCTCGGCGCACATGCAGGGCGAGTACGGGCTGAAGGACATGTTCTTTGGCGTTCCGGTGCAATTAGGCCGCGGGGGTGTGGAGAAGATCCTCGAATATAAACTGGAAGCCGACGAAAAAGCGGCGCTGGAAAAATCCGCCGCGGCGGTCAAGGAAAGCATCACGGTCATGCAGTCGTTGGTGAAGATCTAATTTTGCAGGAGCGACGGAGAGTCGTTCTTGCCCAATGGAGGCTAAAATGATTCTGCACGAAAAGATTGCTGCCCAACTCCCCGATTTCCGGGCGCGGGTGACGAAACTGGTCAAGGAACAGGGCGACATCGTCCTCGACAAGGTGACCATCGGCCAGGTCTACGGCGGGATGCGCGACATCAAGTCGCTGGTGACCGACATTTCGTTTGTGGACCCGGCAACCGGCATCAAATTCCGCGGCATGTCCATCCCCGAAGTGCTCAAGAAACTCCCCAAGCCGCGCGGCGGGAAGATCCCCTATGTCGGCGGGTTGTACTATCTCTTGATCGTGGGCGAAATCCCCACCCGCGAGCAGGCTGAGGCCGTGGAAGCCGAGTGGGCCAAACGTGCTGTAGTACCGGATTACGTCTTCAAGATGCTTAAATCCATGCCGAAGGAGACGCACCCGATGGTGCTCCTTTCGCAGGCAGTGCTGGCGCTCCAGAGCCAGTCGGAATTTGCCAAGAAGTATAACGAAGGGATGAAGAAGGATGCCTACTGGGAACCCACTCTGGAGGACGCCCTCAACCTGACCGCCAAACTGCCGGTCATTGCGGCATTCATCTACCGGATGAAGTATTTCAACGACGCCAGGAAACCAAAGTACAATGCACGCCAGGATTACGGGACGAACTTCTCCCGCATGATGGGCGTGGCGGACCGCAGAGGCTATGCTGAACTGGCGCGGCTCTACTTCATCCTGCACTCTGACCATGAGTCCGGAAACGTCTCGGCGCATGCCACCCACCTGGTTGGTTCGGCGCTGTCGGATGCCTACTATGCCTTCTCGGCCGGCCTCAACGGCCTGGCTGGTCCCCTGCATGGTCTTGCCAATCAGGAATGCCTGGGCTGGCTGATCAGCGTCAGCTAGAAGTTTGGCGGCGTTCCCCCGCGCGAAGACCTCTACAAATTCGCCTGGGACACGCTCAACGGCGGCAAAGTCATCCCTGGTTACGGACACGCCGTCCTGCGCGTCACTGACCCGCGCTACATTGCCCAGTTGGAATTCGCCAAAGCGCGCTTCCCGGAAGACACCCTCATCCGCCTGGCGGAACTTGTTTACGACGTAGTGCCGATCGTGCTCAAAGAACAAGGCAAAGCCAAGAACCCGGCCCCGAATGTGGACGCCATCTCCGGCACGCTCCAGTACTACTACGGCGTGCGCGAGTTCGACTTTTACACTGTCCTGTTCGGCGTCGGCCGCGCCCTGGGCGTGACCGCCAACCTGGTCTGGGCGCGCGCCCTTGGCCAACCGATCGAGCGCCCCAAGTCGCTGACGACGGCCATGCTGGAAGACGCAGCCAAGGCCCAATAATCAATTTTCTGGAACGAGTTTCAAGCGAGAAATCTCCCGGTTTTCAAGGACCGGGAGATTTCGTTTTACCGTAATATTCTCCAGAAGGGCTTCGGGCCAGAGCATGGCTAACCGGGCAGTTTTTCCATAACAGGTCCCGGGTCATGTGAGCGACGGGCGAGAATAAACAAGACTAACGTGCTGGTCAGGCCGAAAGCCAGTCCGCCGAACCAGATGGCTTTGGGGGCGATGGCGTCGTTCAGGAACCCGCCAATCAGCGGAGCGGCGGCGCGCGCCAGCCCCCAGGTCAGCCAGTAGATTGTCATGTAGCGGCCGCGCATATCTTCGGGGGCGCGGCTGGCGGCGTAGGCTGTGCCGGTGGGGATGAGGATGAGTTCACCGAATGTCAGGATGACCATGCTGACCCAAAAGCCCGCAAAGTTATTCATCAGCGCAACGCTGCCCACGCCCAGGGCATAGACCAGCATCCCGACCGCGATCATCAGGGCCGGTCGGTGGCGGCGGGTGATCATGGTGACAAAGTACTGTACGAAGACGCACATCAGGGCATTGGTGATTGGCAGCCAGGCGTAACGGGCTTCGGTGAGGCCGTAGTTGGTCTTGGTGTAGACGGCGAAGAGCGTCCACATCATCAGCGGGGCAATCATCCCGAAAGTGACGGCGGCAACGAAACCGAGGTAAGGACCGTCCTTGAAGACGCGCCTGTAACCGCCGATGCTTTGCAGGAGAGTTTCTGGTTTGAGGCCATTTTCCTGGTTCTTGAGCGTTTCGCGGGCGAAGAGAAGCAAGATGAGACTATAAGAAAACATGGCTGCCGCAGCGCCATAAAAAGCCAGGGCATAGGACTTTGCTACGATAAGCCCGCCAATAGCTGGTCCGATGGCAATGCCGGCGTTATTGGTCATCCGCAGGATGGAATAGGCGATTGTGCGTTTTTCAGGAGGCACCATGTCTGCCATCATCGAGTCCGAGCCGATGGCATAGAATGGCATGGAAGCGCCCATGATGGTCATGGGGAGAAGGAAACCCAGGTAGCTGTCGGCCTGGCTCATCAGCAGGTAGGCGATGCCGTGAGCGGCCTGGGCGAGGAACATGATCGGTTTGCGCCCGAACCGGTCGGCAATGGAACCGCCCAGAAAAGAGACCAGCATTCCAACGAACGAACTAACACTGATGAGCGTGGCGGCCGCAGCCAGGGGCGAGTCCAATTTTCCGCTGATGTAAATCAGCTGGAACGGCCAGATAAGGCTCGATCCAGCCGAACTGAGCAGGACGCCAAAAGCCACCAGCCAGAACTGGCGCGGGAAGGCGTTAAAGGTGCCGGAGATGCGTTTGAGCATTGGACATGAAAAACCTTGCGAAGGCTTTATTCCTTCGCAAGGTTGTGAATTGAAAGCAGGTCTATCGGCGGTTGTACCCGCCACCGCTTGGGCGGCGGTCGTCCCCACGACCTCCGCGCCGGTCACCGCCGCCTGGACGACGGTCACCACCAGGGCGTCCACCACCCGAACGGCCCCCGCCGCTCTTTTTAGAGTCGCGTTCCTGGGCTTCTTCTATCGTCCAGCCTTCGAGTACGGCCTGGCGGCTCAAGCGGATCTTGCCCATCGGATCAATGCCAGTGACCATGACGGTCAGTTCGTCGCCGAGTCTGCAAACATCCTCCACTTTCTCGACGCGCTCGCTATCCAATTGCGAGATGTGCACCATCCCGTCGGTGCCGGGCAGGATTTCGACGAAAGCGCCGAAATCAGCCACGCGGACCACTTTGCCGGTGTAGATGCGACCAAGCTGTGGGGTTTCGGTGATGCCTTCGATGCGCTCGCGCGCCAGTTCAGCGCCGATGCCATCGGTGGAGGCGATGTAGACCGTGCCGTCTTCCTCGATGTCAATCTTGGTACCGGTCTCTTCCTGCAGGGCGCGAATATTCTTCCCGCCTGGGCCGATGATGGCGCCGATCTTATCCACCGGGATTTTGACGGTGGTAATGCGCGGGGCATGCGGTTTTAGTTCGGGCCGTGGGGCAGGAATGGTCTCGATGATCTTGCCAAGGATGAATAAGCGCGCCTGGCGGGCCTGTTCGAGCGCCTCGGCCATGATCTTGCCGCTTAATCCGGTAATTTTGATGTCCATTTGCAGGGCGGTGATACCGGCCTGCGTCCCGGCGACCTTGAAGTCCATGTCGCCCAGGTGGTCTTCAGCGCCCTGGATGTCGGTCAGGATGGTGTATTTATCGCCTTCCTTGACAAGTCCCATGGCCACACCGGCGACCGGGGCCTTGATCGGCACACCGGCGTCCATCAGCGCCAGGGTTGAACCGCAGACGGAGGCCATCGAGGACGAACCGTTGGAGGCCAGCACTTCGGAGACCAGGCGCAGAGCGTATGGGAAATCGACCTCGGCCGGGATGACCGGTTCGAGGGCGCGTTCGGCCAGCGCGCCGTGACCGATTTCGCGGCGGCTTTGCCCGCGCATGGGTTTGACTTCGCCCGTAGAGAAGGGCGGGAAGTTGTAGTGGTGCATGTAACGCTTGGAAGTCGTCGGGCTGAGGGTGTCAAGTTCCTGGGCTTCGGAGAGCGTGCCGAGGGTGGCCAGAGTGAGCACCTGTGTTTCGCCGCGAGTGAAGAGGCCGGAGCCGTGGGCGCGCGGACTGTAGTCCACTTCGCACCAGATGGGGCGGATCTCAGTGGGCGCGCGCCCGTCGGGGCGTTTGCCGAGGTTCAGGATGCGCTCGCGGACAACGCGTTTCTCGGTTTCTGAGAAGGCCTCGTTGACGGCGCGCAGGTCAAAGATCCCGCCCGTTTCGGTTTCTTCAATCACGACATCGTCTGTGGGGACGAGGGCGGTAGTTACCTCTTCGCGCAGGGACCCCATCCCGCTATTGAATTCGTCTTTGGAGAGGGGCTTGTCGAGCAGTTCGTTCATCGCACCGCTGACGTGGTTGTAGACTTTTTGCTGGATGGCCTCGTTGGGCAGGGTGATGATTGCTTCGCGTTTGGTTTTGCCAATCTCGGCCTGCATCTTGATTTGCAGGTCAATCAGCGGCTGGAGGGATTGATGGCCGTATTCGAGAGCTGAGGCCATGACTTCGTCGGGGATTTCTTTGGCGCCGCACTCAACCATCAAGATGGCGTCACGTGTCCCGGCCAGGCGCAGGTCGAGGTCGGAGACCTCCATTTCACCGAAGGTGGGGTTGATGACGAACTGACCGTTGATGCGGCCGACGCGCACGGCGGCCACAGGACCATCCCAGGGAATGTCGGAAATCATAAGGGCTGAGGAAGCAGCGGTGATGCCGAGCATGTCAATCGGGTTGTCGTGGTCAGCGGAAAGCGAGTACATGATGACCTGGACTTCGTTGCGCATACCCTTGGGAAAGAGCGGGCGGATGGGCCGGTCGGTGAGACGGGCGGTAAGGATGGCTTCGGTGGAGGGGCGTCCTTCGCGGCGGAAGAACGAGCCGGGGATTTTGCCGGTGGCGTACATGCGTTCTTCGTACTCCACACTAAGGGGAAAGAAATCAATACCCTCTCGCACGCCGCCCATGGTGGCGGCGGCAAAGATGATCGTGTCGCCGGTGCGCACGGTGACGGCGCCTCCGGCCTGGGCGGCAAGTTTACCGGTTTCGATGGTAATTTCCCGGCTGCCCACAGTGGTGGTATAGCGTTTTGTTTCGGGTTTCATAGAACATCTCCTGTCGCGTAAGGTCTTGCTTACGCTGTGTGTTTCCCGCCAGTTCAGGGACTGAAGAGCGTGGATAACGGGTTTGGAGTCGTTATCGGCACTATTCAATTCCTGAAGCGCGGGTTGATAAAAAAGAGTAGATGGGCTGATGCCCATCTACTCGGGCGAACCACTTTCTATTTGCGGCGCAGTTTCAGTTGCTCGGTCAGCGCCAGGTAGCGCTGATAGTCGTGCTTGCGCAGGTAAGCCAGCAATCTGCGGCGCTGGCCGACCATCTGGAGCAAACCGCGGCGGCTGGACTCATCGTGCTTGTGCGTTCGCAGGTGCTCCGTCAGTTGCAAAATTCGGCTGGTCAGGACGGCCACCTGCACTTCCGGCGAACCGGTGTCAGTCTCGTGGCGATGGTAATCCGTGATGACCTTGGTTTTTACTTCCTTAGCGAGCGGCATGACGTTTGCTATTCCTTTCTGTAGATTTTGAGCAGGTCTCCGCACCAGCAGGTTTGGCCGCGGGTGGGACCAGTCAATGCAGGCGGGGATTATACCAGAAAAGTTAGGCAGGAAAAGGTGTATCCGAAGATTATTTTTTCCTGCCGAGACTATCCAGCAACCCTACCATCTCTTTTTCCTCCCCTTCCTGGCTGCTGAAATACGCTGCCATAAACTCTGACCGGCGCAGACGCAGCGCCATCGGGGCGACTTCGCGTAAGTCGTCTAGCCGGACCTCGATCCTGCCGTCCGCGGCGGCATAGGCGCGCGCCGCCTCGAACCAGGTGATCTCAGCCCGCAGGCTGTCCATTCCCATTTTCTGTACCAGTTTAATGGCCGGTTTGGCGACTTTATCAGGGATGGATACCTTTGGCAATTGCGCCCGGGCAGACTGAATCTCTTCCACTACGGCGGCAAGCTCCTTGCCGTAAATCAAAGACATGCCGCGCGGGTTTGCCAGGTAAGATTGTACCCGCCGATAGGCCTTCAGGCGTTCTTCGGGTTTGTCCAGCCCGCGCACGATGACGCGCAAGCCAAACCGATCCAGGATTTGCGGGCGGAGTCTGCCTTCCTCGGGGTTCATCGAGCCGATGAGCACGAACCGGGCGCGGTATGTGGCGGAGACGGGTCCGCGGCGGACAGTGTAGGAGCCCTGCGCAGCGGCATCCAGGATGGCGTCTATGATGTCGTCAGCAAGCAGGTTGATCTCGTCAATGTAGAGCAGGTTGCGGTCGGCCTGCGCCAGGATGCCGCGCCGCACACGCAGGCGTTCGCTGGTGACGGCGGCGCGCTCGTCAATACCGCCGACAACGTCTTCGAGCCTGGCATTGAGCGGCAGTTCGATCAAGCGGACGCGATCCGCGGCCGTGAGCGGCTGACCTTCGGCATATTTACGAGCGCAGTCCGGGCAAACGGCGTCCTGGCCGCCCGCCTCGATGTCTTCGGGCAGGCAGCCGTAATGGCATAGGCTGCGTTCGACCTTGGGGAGGATATCCAGCAGGGAGCGGACAGCGGTGGTCTTTGCGGTGCCACGCGGACCGATGAGCAGGATGCCGCCCACCGATGGGTTGATCAGACCGAGCAGGAGGGCAAGCCTCATCTCCTTTTGTCCGACAATGGCCAGGAAAGGGAAGGGGAGCGCTTCAGCCTGCCCGGCATCCTCCGAGGCAGCCGGGGGGAGCGCCTTGCCGGAGACGTAGTCTACCAATTCCTTGAGACTGCGAAAGGAATGGCCAACACGCTCTTTTGGTTCTGCCTCTTCGGGGGAGGGGGTGGATGTTTCGTTGGGACTCATGGCTGCTCTTTTCCTAATATTACCTTTTCTTCAGTGCTCGTTACTTCCTCTGCTCCAGACGCCGCTTCTGTCTCACCATCGCCGCGTCCATGCGCGCCTGCTCTTCGGGCGTCTCTGTGATCAACGGCGGGACCTGGGTTGGCTTGCCGTGTTCGTCAATTGCCACATAGACCAGGTAGGCCATATTGGTGTCCACGCGTTCACCCGTAATCGGGTTTTCGGCCACCACCTGGACCTCCACTTCCATTGATGTCCGGCCTGCGAAGGACACTTCGGCGTTGAAAAACACCAGGTCCCCGACGTGAACCGGGTGGCGAAAAATCATCTGGTCAATGGCTACAGTCACAGTGCGGTGGGCGGCATGACGCGTGGAGGCCAGCGCTCCGGCTTCGTCCACCAGTTTCATGATCCAGCCACCATGGACGTTGCCATGCGTGTTGGCGTGTTCGGGCAGCATGAGTTGCGCCAGTTGGATGCGTGAGGCGCGTACTGTTTTGGGTTCGTGCGCGTGCAGCATCTTAATCCAAGTCTTGCCGGAATTCCCCGGCGTCTGTTGTGTGCAAGCGTTCCGGCTCTTCGAGAAGCACGTCCATCACCCCGAATCGCAATTCGCCCATCAGCGGCGCCAGAGGAATGGTGGCGGGGACCTCCAGGCGGGACGGGCGCGTTGGTGGAGACTTGCGCGGCTTGAGTGTGGCCGTGATGCGCCTGCGCAGGATGCGCGGCTCGGCGGTCAACTCACCAACATAATAACCCAGCACGGAATAGACCTCCTGGTCGGAAGTTACCCAACCGATCCATTCGCCAGTGCGGTTAAAGAGGTGTGGATAGCATAGGAAAGCCTCCGCATCGCCGCGGGAAGTGTAAATAGGAATGATTGTTCTTTTGTTCATGCGGTCACCTTGTCAACATCATTATACGTCCAGTAACGGTTGGCGAAAAAATTCCAGAGCATTACTACCCCAACAGCAATGGCAAGGGTGATGTTCCTGGAAAAGATTTCCGGACCGGCAAAAGAAAATTCCAACTTCTCGAACATGCTCAATAAAGGCGGCTCGACAAAATGCAGGATAGGAATGCGGATGGCAATCCCGGCAACGTTTACAATGAAGAACATCACCAATTGCTTTGCCAGTGGCCGTGAGCGCGAGTCTGGATAGGTCCAATAACGGTTCCAGAAGAAATTACTGACCACCGCACAGATAAAAGAGATTGACCCGGCCAGGGTGAGTGAAGCATTGAATACATGAGCGAGGAAGTTCATGACCCCAAAATCCACCACTGCGCCGATGACGCCGACGACCATGAACTTATAGAAACGGATCCGTTCCTGGCGGTTTGTGACGAGACCAGTCATGCCAGCCCCATCTTTTTTCGGAAATAGTCAATTGTGCGCAGGAGCCCCGTTTCCAGGTCCACCTTCGGTTCCCAGCCGAGCAGGGAGTTGGCCCGCGTCAGGTCCGGGCGGCGGCGTTCCGGGTCATTGCCAAGACGGCTCTCCGGTTGGTAAACGAGCCCCGACCTGTTACCTGTCAGCCGGTTAATGGTTTCCGCGAACTCCAGAATGGAAGTCTCAGTGCCGTTGCCGAGGTTGACCGGCAGGTGTTCGTCGGAAAGCAGGAGGCGGTAGATGCCCTCAATCAGGTCGTCCACGTAGCAGAAGGAACGTGTTTGGGAACCGTCACCAAAGATGGTGAGCGGTTCACTGTGCAAGGCTTGCTGGACGAAGTTGGGGGCGACGCGTCCATCGTCTACTCTCATGCGCGGCCCAAAAGTATTGAAGATGCGCACTATGCGCGTATCCAATTTATGAGTATAAAAATACGACATCGTCAACGCTTCAGCAAAACGCTTGGCTTCATCATACATCGAACGCGGACCAATTGGGTCCACATGGCCCCAGTAGGTTTCTCTTTGCGGGTGTTCTAGCGGGTCGCCGTAGATTTCGGAAGTAGAAGCGAGCAGGAATCGCGCCCCGTGCGCCCGACAGACGCCCAGACAGTTGTGCGTACCGAGCGCGCCGGCTTTCATGGTCTGGATGCGCAGGTTGGGGTACCCGTAAGGTGATGCCGGGTTGGGGCTGGCTGGAGAGGCAAAATGCAGGACAGCATCCAGTTTTTCGTTGACGTTGATGTAATTTGAGACATCGTGCTCAAAGAATGTGAATTTTCCATTCCCGGACAGATGGGACAGGTTTTGCGGGTCGCCAGTCACAAAGTTATCCATACCGAAGACCCTGTGGCCTTCGGCAAGCAGTCGGTCGCAGAGATGCGAGCCGAGGAATCCCGCAGCCCCGGTGACGAGAATATTCATCTTGGCAGTGTCTCCTCTATTATTTCCAATCCAACTGGCTGGTCAAGCCGTCGCCGGTGACTTGCTGGGCTTGGCCGCTGGCCGTATCAATGATCCAAAGATTGCCGTCATAGAGTATCGCGATCAGTCCACTCGCGCCATCTGGCGCCCATGTGGGTATCTGGGGTTCGATGCCGGCCTGGGTTTCGCCGGGGAAGATGGTGCGCGGCTCCGAACCGTCGCGATCCATGACCACCAATCGGTACCGGCTGGTTGCAGACTGTGAAGGGAAAATGGCTTGTAAATAGGCAACTTCAAAAGCATTTTCACCGCTTTCGTTGTGTATAGGAGAAACGGACGGGTAGGAGAACATCCCAACCTGGACAGACAGGGCGGCAGTGGCACCAGTCGAAAGGGAGACGGCTTCCAGGTCAAAGAACTGGGATTCTTCCGGGCTGACTAATCCTGTAGCGGGGGCATGCGTCACAAAATACAAGGTGCGCATATCGCTGCCCCAGGCCAGACCAGGAATCCAAGCCCAGTCCGCGTAGGTGTTCAGGGGAGTAATTTTGAGCAAGGGGTTCAGCGTTTCGTTTTCGATGTCTACCAGGCCAATTTCGTCGGGGCGGGAGTACGCCAGGTAATTGCCGTCCGGTGACCAGACAAAAGCGGTACCCCACCAGCCGTAGATTCCGCCCGATGATGAATCCAGCACTTGTGTGGGAATGCCAACCTCGACTTTTTCGGCATCGAAGGGCAGGAAGTACAGGTCATTATTCGCCTGCCAGCCGGGGGCGGTGGCGCGTGGTTCAACGGTGGAGTAGGCGATGATGTAATTTTCGCCAGGTTGCCAGTCTGCAAAGTGGACGATGTTGGTGACGCGTAAATCAATGGGCAGGGGATTTTGACCGGTGACGTTGACCACCCAGAGGGTATTGATCTCCTGCTCGGCCGGGCGGTTGGACTTTCGGCTGTAGAGCAGCCAGCGGCCATCGTGTGAAAGCGAAAAAACACGCCCATCGAGGTCGCCGCTGGTCACCAATGGACGGCGGTTGGCGGTGGACCCCTCCATCAACCAGGCGTTGCCGCCTGTCAGGTAGACCAGTTTCCCCGGGATGGTGACCGCTGTGAACGGGTTCTGAACGCCGACCATCAGGATTTCCGGTACGGGAGACTTTAGGATGGTTTCAGAGACAATCGACTCGCTTGCCTGGATACCGTCTTCGTAGACTCGCCGGATGGTTATCTCGCTCTTGCCATTTTGTCCAGCCTGGATGAGGCGCGACTCGCCAGCCGGCATGGATTCATTAGGTAACTCCTGGCGCTCAAAAGGGATGTCCTCCTGCCGGGTTTCATACTCTTCTTGGACGCGCGTTATGATAATTTCCGTTCCGTCCGTCAGCGCGGCGTAGACCGGGGGACTGATCCGGTCCAACTGGCCGAGGGTCAACGCGGCGGCATCCAGCGCAGCCTGGACGGTGCTGCCAGCGGGGAGAGTAACCTGCTGCGTGCTGCCGTCAACAGAAACGCTGACAGCGATATCGGGTTGTTCCACCTGCGGCGACTGGCATGCCGAAAGGAGGAAAACCAGGCCAATTAGGAGACATTTTTGAGGAGAAATCTTGCCCATGCGGATACTGGTATAATCCAAGCGCTATTTTATCTCGCCGGTAACGGTCATCAAGCCGCCTGCGATCGTAATGTTAGTCAGCCGGATGCCGGTGGCCATCGGGCCAACTGCCCCGGTGAAAGCCTCCTCGATCATGGCTGTGATGGCGTCCAGAAGTCCTTCCGGTACAGGCAGTGGTCCGAAATCCGCTGAAGTCAAATCAATTGTCAACTGCCCGGTATCGTCCACGCCGGCGGTCAGAATGATGGCAGCGGTGGCCTGGAAATATCCTTGTTCAGCGGTTCCGTAGATTTGAATTTGCCCGTCCTGCAAATAGACCTGCGGGTTGGTCAGGAACGGGTCAGTTTGCTGCTGGAGTTTCATCGCCAGGTACGAGGTCAATTGCGGCTCGGTGATGGTCAGCGTGACCTGGCCGGAAACCGCCCCCAGCGCCATGGCCTGTTCAATGGAAGTCTGGAGTTCTCCCACTGCTTCGGTGGACACAGGAATGGTGCGGTCGGGATAGTCCGGTCCGCCGATGAAAATGGTGCAGGCCAGCATGGTCAACACAACAGAAGCGAGTAACGCTACGATTGTTGATTTTCGAGTGTTCATAATATTTTCTCCAATTGTGAATCCTGAAACGGAGTGATTATAGCATGAGTGAATTGGAAAACCAGCCGGGCGACATTCCGGCTGCATTGGAAGCGCTGCTCTTTGTGTCACCGGAACCGGTGGCGCCCTCTCAGCTTGCCACCGCCCTGGGAGTTTCCATCGCGGCAGTGGAGCAAGGCCTCCAGCAATTGGAGGGTGAACTCCAACCGCGCGGTCTGCGCCTCCAGCGTCATGCCGGACGTGTCCAGCTGACCACCGCTCCAGAAATGGCCGGACTCATCGAGCGTTTCCTTGGGCTGGAGGCCACCAGCCATCTGAGCCGTGCAGCCTTGGAGACGCTGGCGATTGTCGCTTACCAGCAGCCTGTGACCCGTCCCTATGTGGAAGGTGTGCGCGGCGTAAGCAGCGATGGCGTGATGAAGTCCCTGCTCGGTAAGGGCCTCATCCATGAAGTGGGTAGGGCGGAGGGTCCGGGACGCCCCATTCTCTATGGCACAACTCCAGATTTTCTACAGCATTTTGGGATCAATTCCCTTACCGAACTTCCGCCGCTCAACCTCTCTGAGTCTGTGCCGAAGAACGGTCACGATGAGATGTTGAAAGGCTGAGATGAAAGAACGCCTGCAAAAAATACTGGCGCGCGCCGGTTTCGGGTCACGCCGCAATTTCGAAGAGTTGATTGCCGGAGGACGCGTTGCTGTCAACGGAGAGGTGGCAGTTCTCGGGTCGAAGGCCGACCCGGCCAGGGATGAGATCATGTTGGACGGGAAACCGGTCACCGCAGCTGAAGAACTTGTCTACGTCATGATTTACAAACCCCGCAACGTCATCTCCACTGTCACCGCCCCGGATCCGCGGTCTGCGGTGCGCGATTTGATTCCTCTTTCCGGCACGCTTTACCCGGTCGGCCGTCTGGACGTGGACTCAGAGGGCCTGCTGTTGCTTACCAACGACGGTGAACTGGCAAACCGTCTGACCCATCCTCGTTATGAACACGAAAAGGAATACCGCGTGCTGGTCGCGCGCCATCCAGACGGGGAACAATTGGCGGCCTGGCGGCGAGGGGTTGTGCTGGAGGATGGCTTCCATACCCAGCCGGCGGAGGTGTACGTGGTGAGGAAGGAAGGCAAAGGCGCCTGGATGTCAGTGATTTTGAAGGAGGGACATAAACGCCAGATTCGCGAGACCGGCAAGGTGACCGGCTTGCCGGTGGTCAAGATCATCCGTGTTCGCATGGGGAGTTTGCGGCTGGGAAACCTGAAGCCGCGCCAATGGCGGCATTTGACGACAGAGGAAGTTCGAGAGTTGAAGAAATAGGAAGTTTGTATTCAACAATGATGAATAACAAAAACCGGCAGGAAGCCGGTTTTTGTTATTGGCGAATTTTTTCCCAGAGTTCCTGTACGTACCCCTCGACAATTTCCACCACTAGACGTGGTTCTGGCATTTTGTTTCCTGATTACTTTTTCTCGTAAAATATCAGCAGCGTACTGCCGTATTTTCGTTCGTCGAATCGTTCCAGATGGGTTAGCTCCACGTCATGTTCCTCCCGCGGGTGAATCTGTACCACCACCCAGGCGCCCTCGCTCAACCAGCCGGGGTTGGCATCCAATTCCAAGAGCGTTTTCGACCACATTTCCCTATACTGCGGCGGGGCGATGTAAATATAGTCAAATTGCCGGTCAGGGGTAATGGACAGCATGGTAAATGCGTCGCCGCGGCGGATTTCAGCCTGGGCAGTAAACCCCGTGATTTGCAGGTTTGACTTAATTGTTTCAACCGGTAACCGGTTCAGTTCGCTGAAGCGGACAAACGCCGCGCCGCGGCTCAGGGCTTCGATCCCGATGGCGCCCGTCCCGCCGAACAAGTCCCACCAGTTGGAGTCTATCACGTCCGCTCCCAGGATGTTGAAAAGCGCCTGCTTGACCATGTCAGTCACCGGGCGGGTGGTATCGCCGGGCACGTCTTTCAGCCGGCGGCTTTTGGCTTTGCCTGAAATCACGCGCAGACTCATTTAGCCATCTCCACGCTTTGCCGGACAGCCACGATATTCCCGTATGGCGCAATAACCGGGGCAACACAACCGGTGCCAAGGATGAGGCGGCGGCCTTTGGTATTTGCAATGGCCTCACCCGCCTCCGCCCGGACCTGGGAACTGCTCCCTAAAACGACTGTATGCTGACTCACCCCGCCGCAGACAGCGCCACCGAACCGTTTTTGTGCTTCGATCAGCGCGGGAGGAGTCTCACGGTCGTGCCAGTTGACGATGGGGAATGATGCGTAATCAGAAACGAGGTTGAAATAGACATGCAGGCCGTGTAAGTGAAGCAGGTTGCACCACAATGATTTGGCCGGGTCAAGAGTTTTCATGTCGTTGGGCAGGCCAAAGTTTTTATATTCTTCCAGGGTCAATTCTCCGGCCTGGGCGTGCTGAACGGCGAAGAAAATACCATCAATGCCGGTATCAAGGGCGGCCTCGATGAATTGGCGCGTCGTCTCGGCGATGGCCGCCAGGCCTTTCAGGACAGCCTCAGGATGCTGTCGAATATGAGCGAGCAGTTCGACCCCGCCAGCCAGGTTCTTCGCCTGGGCCAACGGGCTGAAGATGGTTTGCAAAAGAGGGGTTTCCGAAGGGAGACCGGCGCGGATTAAACGCAGGCAGGCCAACTGTCCGGCAAGGTAGGGGGCCTTGAATGGGCTGAGAACGGGTAAGTGTTCCCAATCCTGCGGCTTGCTGATTGCGCGCTGGACATAGCGACGCGTCCCTTCCGTGTGGCCTTCCCAGACATCCTCCGCCCCCCAATCTTTTAGGCAAAATGACGAGGCTGGCGTTACTTTGACCAAATCAAAGTCGTGCTGACGCTGGAAAGCGAGGGTGGCAGCGGCCAACGTTTCGGGCGACTGGTCATCCATAGGGAAATGCCGCCAAAGGGCAACCGGCGGACGGTCGAGAGCGGGAGAGTCTGCCAGACAGGCCTGCAGGCGTTCGCGGTGTGATAGGGTCATTTTCCTTACCTTTGACTTGCCTCAAACATTTCCAGCCACCCTTCCGCAATCAATTGTGCGCCGTTGCTGCCGGGGTGAACAACATCCATATACATTTTCTCAGCATCCGGGTGATCCATGTAGATTTGCCAGACGTCAACAAGATAGACCTCCTGTTGATTGGCAGCATATCCCGCGACCAAAGCCCTTTGAGCTTCTACCAGTGCAGACAGCCCGCGGTTGAAGGAGCACCAGTGTCCTTCCTCCCATATAAGGTTATTGTTCTCGTCGAAGTGGCTCCAGGGGAGATTGCCCTGGAGGGCTGGAACCGGGGTCATCACAATAACAGGGATACCAAGCTCGAGCAATGCATCTATCTGTGATGTCAGGTAGTAGATATGATCTTCTACAACAGACTCCAATTTGTAAACAAGCAGTTCGTTTGTGTCCCTGTCGAATGTACCAGGACAGCCTCCCATATCATCAAAACCCCACCAGAGGGTAACCATATCAGGTTGGTAAGACAGAACATTTTCTTCCAGGTGTTCGTAGCCCCATTTTGCAGTCCGACCACCGTAGTTGGCCGTAATCAAGGTGAATGCAGGGTCCAGCATCAATTCGAGATTGGATACGAATGAAAAGCCTGAATGATCAATCTCGTCTCCGGCATCGCCAATTGCGAGGGAACTATCTCCATAAAAGACAAGGGTCTGAGCTAGGATTTCGGTAGGGGCTGGAGAGGGTGATGCGGTTGGCAGCAGAGTTGCAGTTGGCGTATTTGTGCGAGTCGCAGTTGGAAATACCGGTGTGATAAGCGATGCTGGCGCACACCCTGCTAGACCGGAAATAACCAGAAGGATGGTTACAATGATCGTTTTGGGAATTGAAAGGGAATGTGGTTTTCTCATAATCCTGTTGTCTTATTCGTGGATGGAACGAAGCATGTCGCGCATGGCAGTCTGCAGTCTGGGAGAGAAGGCTGGTAGCACACGACGTAAGGTGCGCAGAAGCATGGACGGAGGATGGTCGGAAAGCAACCCGCGCAAGAAAACCGTGGTTTCCGTCAGCGAGACGCGTTCCAGTGCGACGAGGCAGGCTTGCAGTTCCAATTGCGTGGTGGGACCTGCTGCCTGCACTGCCGGGCGCAGGATGCGGAGTACGGCTGGCAGGTTTTGGAAGCCCGGGTCGTTAAGCAGCGGAATGAGCGCCTGCATACCCCAAATTTGCCATGCCGCGCGCGGCGACTTCAACCATTCTTCGAGCAGGAGAAAAAAAGCTTCGGGGATTTCGCGGCGGATGCGGGCCAACGAGTCAGTCAGCAGCGCCTGGCGGATTTCTTTATCCGTGGTTTGAGCCAGCCAGTCGGGGAGGCGCGCCAGGAGTGTCGTGGCATCAGCAGGCGGGATCATGCCGATGAGACGGGCGGCCAGTAGACGGGATTCGAGTGAGCCATCCTTCCAGAGTTCTACTGCCAGGAGCACGCCTTTGCCGGGGAGTCGTTCAGCCACGGGCGCAAGTTCGCGCTCTATCTGACGCAGAACCGGCGCGGGGGTGTGGTATGTGGGCAAACTGAGTCGCCGGGCGACCTGCGAGGCGCGCATGGTGCGGTTGGTGTAGAAATCCAGCATTGCATGCAGTTCACTTAGAAAGGCCATATGGTTGCTGAAGTTGTCAGCCAACCGGGCGGCTTGTGTTTTCAGTCGGGCGAGGTCAATGGCGGGCATAAAAAGTTGTTATTGTCATCAGTTATCCGTGAACAGTCTCTACCCATTGTACTCGACAGGAACAACTTTCGCGATGATCTCAGCTTTCAACGCATCGAGCGCGGACCTCACGCCTGCCACTGCCGCGCCAAGCGGGAGCACTGCCTTGTCCGGTTCGCGGCGGAACTTCATCTCTATGCCGCCTTGGGCGAGCGCCCGTTCACTGACGGTGATACGTACCGGCAAGCCGATCAGGTCGGCATCGTTGAATTTGACGCCAGGGCTTTCGTCGCGGTCATCATATAGAACTTCGATGCCCGCAACTTGCAGGTCCGCGTAGAGGCTGTCAGCGGTCTCTTCGGCCCGGGGCGTGCCCTTGCCGCGTAACAAAACAAGGTGCACCTCGTAGGGGGCGACCGTCACCGGCCAGACGAGGCCATGGTCATCGTGGTGCTCCTCGGCTACGCAGGCCAGCAGGCGTCCCACGCCGATGCCGTAGGAACCCATGATGACCGGTTTCTGCTGTCCATCCTTGTCGAGGAAGGTGCAGCCGAGCGCGTCCGAGTAGCGCGTGCCAAGTTGGAAGATATTGCCAACTTCCACGCCGCGCGAAACCCGCAGCGGATTCCCGCACTCCGGGCAGGCGTGACCTTCGTCCGCCGCGGCAATGTCGGTAACGATGTCGGCTTGGTAATCGCGGGGATAGTTGGTGTTGAGAAGATGATAGTCCGTTTCGTTTGCACCGGCAACGAGGTTGGGAGAATTTTCAACGCTGTCATCTATGACTATTAGACTATTCGACGATTTGACTCTCAAACTCACCGGCGAAGCAAATCCGGGTTCTGCCCCAATTGCCTTTATTTCTTCTTCCGTCGCAGGCCGCAGGTCCCGTGCGCCGATAGCGTTGGCGAGTTTGGTTTCGTTCAGTTCCATGTCCCCGCGAATGACGGCGAAGATGAATTTTTCGATTAATTCTTCGCCGTCCGGGATGGAGGTCATGAAGAAGACGGCTTTGGCAGTTTTGGATTTCGGCACGCCGAGGAAGTTCGCCAGCTCCTCGATGGACTTGCACGCCGGGGTTTTGACCTTTTCGACTGGTCTCAACTCTTCAGGGACGACGGTCGTCTTCTGGAAGCGCGCCACCTGGCGGTTGGCGGTGTAGCTGCATTGGTCGCACAGGATGAGCGTGTCCTCGCCGATGAGTGTCAGGTACATATACTCATGGGCCAGTTTGCCACCCA
>JACQYE010000051.1 GCA_016208355.1 Chloroflexota bacterium
GCTTCATCCCGGCCTGGGCGAGCAATTCGTTCAGGAATTGCCCCGCCGCGCCCACGAATGGCCGTCCCTGTTCATTTTCGTGAAAACCTGGACCTTCGCCGATGCACATGATCTCCGAGGTTGCCGGTCCCTCGCCGGGGACAGAATTCTTGCGTGAGTGGTACAGCGCGCATTTCTGGCAGACGGCCACTTCTTTGGCAATTTGGGCTAATGTCTCTTCGGTAGTCATGTTCCTCCAGGAGTCTTGCTTTGCACAATCATCTTACCGGCCAATTGTGCGTTTAGGCTTTCCAGCCCGGCGAGGCTCATCAAGACTGCGTCTTCGTTGTTGTCCTTGTAATAGTGCGGCCTCACACCGTCCACAACAAAGCCGTATTTATGATACAGCGCCTGCGCACCCAGGTTCCCGGCGCGCACCTCGAGGAAAGCGCGCCTGGCGCCTTCTGTACGAGCCGCCGCCAGGGCCTCGATCATCAACCGTTCGCCAATCCCCTGTCGTCGGAAATCCGGGTGGGTGGCAATCGTGGCGATGTGCGCCTCGTCCACGATGAGCAATAACACCAGCATGGCCGCAACCCGTCCATCGGCTTCAGCCACCCAGCCGCGTGAGGCGAGGTTCTCCGCGATCTCAAATCGGAACGAACGCTCCGGCCAGGGCAGGCTGAACGACAGTACATCAATCTCGTGGACGGCCGGCACATCTTCCAGCGTCATCCGTCGGAAGGTTATGTTCATGCGGGGAGGCCCCCCGCCACGTGCAGGTAAATGGGCGCCAGCGAAGCCGCCGCGTCCACCTGCCCGGCCTGCCAGCGTTGCCAGGCGATCTCGGCCAGGACTCCCGGCCTGCGGACGCATTGCGCCGGGGAAGCCAGGATGACATTCTTGAACTTTCTCGCCAGCCGGTGACGGTCCTCGGCGGCCAATTCGCCGCAGACGATGACCGGCTTGCGGATCTTCTGCTCCAGTTCCTCCGCCGTCGTCACGCTGGCGGGACCTTGAGCCTGCCAGCCGTTTTCTGAAGGCTTATACCAGACGAGCGCCAGCCGCCCGCGCCCGGCCTGGAGAACGGCAGCCAGTTTCCTGTCAGAGAGTGGGATGGAAGCCGCGACCACGTCCAGGGTCGGGACGCCGACAAGCGGGAGGGCACACGCAAGCGCCAGTCCCTTGATAAAAGCCAGTCCCACCCGCAGGCTGGTGAACGATCCGGGGCCGATGGCAACGCCTAGGGCTTGGATATCGCTCATCGTTTTTCCGCAGCGGGTCAGGAGTCCGGCGAGTGCTGGGGCAAGTTCCTGAGTGTGGCGGGCGCTGCTCATCCAGGTCAGTTCGCCTATGACCTGCGCTCCATTATGGAACGCCATTCCCAGTTGGGCAGTGGAGGTGTCAATCGCCAGCAGCATCAATCGGCTCCATAAATGGTTTGCCGGAGTTGGTCGAGCAGGGCATCATAGCGTTTGCCGTGCGCCTTGAAACGCAAGTCACGGTGTTCTTCGGATTCATATTCGAGAAAAGCCCACAGCCGCTCGGATGGAAGAACAGGTTCGACCCGCTCCGGCCATTCGACGAAAAGCGCGCCGCGGGCGAGGAGGGCGTCCAGGTCGAGTTCTTCGGCCTCGCCCAGGCTTTCGACGCGATAAGCATCGAAATGGGAGAGTTGCCCGCCGTCGGCGCGGCGGTAGGCGTTGACCAGCACGAAGGTCGGGCTGGAAACTTCATCCAGCGAGCCCCAGCCCTGCGCTGCACCCTGGACGAAAGTGGTCTTCCCCGCGCCGAGGTCGCCCTGAAGGCAGATGACATCGCCAGGCTGGAGCAGCGCACCGAGGCGCATCCCCAGGCGGCGGGTCTGTTCGGGGGATTTGCTGAAGAATTCGAATGTATGCGCGTCCAGGATGGGCATGGCGAGGGGATTATACTACAGGGCTTCCACCGGGAATTTTTGAAACACGAAGGGTGTGGGAGGCAGGCAAATGAGCGCCGATAGCGCGATAACCGCCAATTATTCCGCAAGTTTTCCGTTATCTTCTTTTGGAAGGATCGTCTTCACACGCCGCGCCAGTTCGCGACGGGTGAGCAGGATGCGGTGACCGCAGCCTTTGCATTCCAACCCGATATCTGCTCCGAGGCGCGTGACAGTCCATTCATAGGAACCGCACGGGTGCGGCTTGCGCAGGCGGACGATATCAGCGAGTTGTAGGTCAGGAAGCATGGGAAGATTCTAACGCGAATTACGAAAGAGGGGAAATGTCTTTTATGATACACTATCGCGAACCCCACTCAGGAGAGAAACCCATGCCTGATTACGAGACTTACCCCATCGAAATCGCCGGTATCCGGCGCGACCTGCGCCTGTTCGAGGTCAAACCGGGGCTGAAGATTGCCATCCTCAACATCCTGGGCGATACCGAACTCGTCCAGGCGGCCGCCAGGGCACTTGGCGAAGGACTGAAGGCAGTGCAATTCGATATCCTCGTGACTGCCGAAGCCAAGTCCATCCCGCTGGCTTACGCCCTCTCGGTTGAGACGAAGAAACCCTACGTCGTCTTGCGTAAGGCCTATAAACCTTACATGGGAGCGGCGCTTATCGCCGAAACGCTCTCCATCACCACTGGTGAGCCACAAACGCTCATCCTCGATGAGAAGGACCAGGAACTGGTGCAGGGCAAGAAAGTGGTGCTCGTGGACGATGTGATCAGCACGGGGTCCACGCTCCAGGGAATGAAGATGATCATAAAAAAAGCCGGGGCGGAGGTGGTCTGCGAGGCGGCAATGTTGACCGAGGGCGAGCGCGCTCAGTGGGAACAGGTCATCTCGCTCGGGCATTTGCCATTATTCGTGGAGGAGCGATAGGAACTCCAGAAGATTTTCCACTCAAACCAGAACTCCCGCCAGTCTGTGTGGCGGGAGTTCTGGTAATCGTATAGAGAAAGCCGAATTTTAATTTTTTTCAAATTAGATACACCAAATTTTAATGTATGTCTTTTTATTAGGCGTATAATAAATATACGGATAAATATAATGAACATTATCTCCAATAAACCAACTGAAACAGAAAACTGATCCCTTATTTTGCCCTATGGGCGTTGATGCTATTCAGCGTACACATCTCCTATTGGCTGACCCTGCTCCTGGCAATCCCGACAGCCGGATTCATGGTACGCACCTTCATCATCTTTCACGACTGCGGGCACGGTTCATTCTTTAAATCAAACAAAGCCAATGACATCCTGGGCACGATTACCGGTATCCTGACTTTTACACCCTACTTCCGCTGGCGCCACGACCATGCTATCCATCACGCTACCTCCAGCGACCTGGATCGCCGCGGGGTGGGGGACGTGGAAACCATGACCGTCAAAGAATATCTGGGTGCCCCATGGTGGAGGAAGGCTGCCTATCGCATCACGCGTAACCCAATCGTGATGTTTACGATTGGGTCTTTCCTGGTGTTCACTGTCGTACAGCGCTTCCCGGCTCCTAAGGATGCCAGGAAAGAGCGCGCCAGCATCTGGGGGACGAACTTGGCCCTGGCGGTCTTGATCAGTCTGTTAATCTTGCTGGTTGGTTGGAAAACTTACCTTCTGGTGCAGGTGCCAATCCTGTTCTTGGGAACATCCGCCGGTGTGTGGCTGTTCTACGTCCAGCATAACTTTGACCCAACCTACTGGGAACGCCATTCGAAATGGGAATTCTTTAAAGCCGGATTCGAGGGTAGCTCATTTTATAAATTGCCCGGTATTCTGCAATGGTTCACCGGTAATATTGGCTATCACCACATCCATCACTTGAGCCCGAGAATTCCGAACTACAGGCTGCCGGAATGCCATAGGGAAAACCCATTCTTCCAGGTACCGCCCATGACCTTTTGGACCAGCCTGAAGTCGCTGCGCATGAGGCTGTACGATGAAGAAAATCACTGCATGGTCGGCTGGGACGTTTTGAAACGTTATCGTTGGCAGCGTGATGCGGCATGACGAGACAGGGCGTCCCATCGGGACGCCCTGTCGATTTTTGGGGAGGGATTATTCATTCTCCCCATATAACTCCCGATGCACCGCGCTCAGCGCCCGCACCTGTTCCGCGGCGTGGTACGATGACCGCACCAGCGGCCCGGACTCGACCCACTGGAAACCGATCTCGCGGCCATAATCGCGGATTTCCTGGAACTCATCCAGCGTGTAATAACGCGCAATCGGCAGGTGTTTCTTGCTCGGCTGCAAATATTGGCCGACGGTCAGAATGTCCACGCCCCAATTGCGCTGGTCGCGCATCACTGCCTTGACCTCGTCCAGCGTCTCGCCCAGCCCGACCATGATGCCGGATTTTGCCAGCACCTCGGGGTCGAGTTTCTTCGCGCCCGAAAGGATGGCCGCGCTCCACTCGTAATGGTCCTGCGGCTGGACCTGCTTGAACAGCCGCGGCACGGTCTCCACGTTATGGTTCAGGATTTCCGGGCGGGCGTCCATGACGATTCTCAAGGCTTCCAATGAGCCTTTGAAATCCGGGATAAGCACTTCCACCGAACAGCCCGGCAACAGTTCGCGGATGCGGCGGATGACCATGGCAAAGATCGGCGCGCCGCCGTCCTTGCGCTCGTCGCGGTTGACCGAGGTGATGACGGCGTGTTTGAGGTTCATTGATTTGACCGCCTGGGCGACGCGCTCCGGCTCCAGCCAGTCGAGCGCTTCGGGGCGTCCGTGTTTGATGTCGCAGAAGCCGCAGGTGCGCGTGCAAACGTCACCGAGCATCAGGAAGGTGGCCGTGCCGGAGCCCCAGCACTCGCCCATGTTCGGGCACATGGCCTCCTCGCAGACGGTGTGCAGCGCCTTCGAGCGCATCAGCGTTTGCAGGCGTTCGTACGTCTCGCCGGTAGGGGCGCGGACTTTGATCAAGTCCGGGCGGCGCAACGGTGAGGTGTTCACAATATCAGGATTGACCCGTTCGCGGGTCGGGGTAACAGCCATACGGTCCTCTTTGTTCCTTGGGCGGATGCCGTCCGCCCTACAATTTCTTTACCTTTAAACGTAGCCCTTCGACCTTGACCACCTCCACCCGGTCGCCTTTGCGGATCTTCCCGGACCCCGGAACTGCCTCCGCGGTCCAGAGTTCGCCCGCCGCCTGGACCTGGCCTGCCGGAGTCACGTCACTGACGGCGAGACCCGTCACGCCAGCCATGCTCTCCACTCCGGTGCGGACACGCGTTTTCTGCGCCCGGATGGCAAAACCGACGATGATGGCAAAGGTTGCACCGATGACGATGGCAACGAACACCACCAGCGGGATGGAGACGCGCTGGAAATCTGGTGTTGCCGGGGAGTTAAAGAGCACCAGCGCGCCGACGATAAACGAGCCGATGCCCGCTGCCGTCAGCCCGCCATGGGTGGGGGCTTTGATGTCAACGATGAAAAGCACGAACGCGGTAACAATGAAGATTATCCCGAACCAGTTGACCGGCAGGAAGCCCAGCCCGTAGGCAGCCAGCGCCAGGCAGACCACACCGATGAAACCGGCCACCCAGCCGCCCGGGCTGGAGATTTCGATCAGGATGGCCTGTACGCCAATAGACAGGAGCAGGAAAACGATGTTGGTATTGGTCAGGATTTGCAATAATTGCTCGATGAAGGCCATATTAAGGTTCTCGGTGCGCAGGCCCTCGGTCCGGAGCGTAAGCGGGCCGTCCACCATCTTCACGCTGAAGCCGTCCAGTTGCATCAGCAGGTCGTCTAGATCGTCGGCGATGAAGTCAACCAGGCCGACATCCAAGGCTTCCTCGGCCGAGACGGCTTTGGCCTCGGTGATCATCGCCACGGCCAGTTCCTGGGCCTCCGGCGGCCGGTCGGTGGTCAGCGAACGCACCAGGGCAGACATGGCCTCCATGGCTTTGGCTTCCATGGTCTCGGTCAGGTCTTCCCCTTCACCGCTGACCGGGCTGGCCGCGCCGATGGCGGTTTCGGGGGTCATGGCGGAGGCGTGACCTGCCAGGGTGATAATCGCCCCGGCCGAGGCAGCCCACCCGCCGCGGGGGGTAACGTATACGATGACCGGCACGTGGCTGGCGCGAATGTCTTCCACCATGTTTTGCATGGTGTCGAGGTAGCCGCCGGGTGTGTTGAGTTGCAGGATGACCAGATCCATGCCGTCTCGCTCGGCCACGTCCAGGCCGCGTTTCAGGTATGCCTGGACGGAAGGCATGATGATGTCATCAATGGTTAGCACCAGCGCAGTGGGCAGGTCCTCCGCTGTTTCGGCGGCGATGACCGGGAGCGGTTGGAGCAGGAACAAGCCTAGTCCGAGAAGTGTCAGGAGAAGCCGGGCAATTTTCATGTCAATACTCCGTGTGGAAGGTATTATAACCGGGTTGGGTAAGAGGTTTCTTAACGGCTGCGTTTCTTGTCTGGCTCGGCCTCATCGGATATACTCGCCCCATGCGTATCATTGACCGCAAATGGACAGACCTTTTCCTCGGCTACCAGGCCGTGCAGACTTTCCAGTCGCGGCTGGAGAGTGAGTTTGGCCGGGCGGTGGAAATCGGCCACAAACAGAAATATCGCCGCGAACTGACCGATTGGCAGAAGAAACGCCGCATCTTTTTTGCGCTGGTTGCGCTGGCGCCGCTCTCCGTCATTGCGCTCTGCATGACTGCGTACTACTTCCGTGAAGTAGCCTGCATCCTCGCCTGGTGGCTGGTGACGGTTGTCCTGATCTTTGTTACCCTGATTGTCGCGGGTTGGAATTTCATCCGACAAGTGGTCAGCGGGCGCCCCGTGCCGCAGCGCGCCCGTGTCGCTGCCAGCCTCACCGACCGTTGGTGGGACGGCCTTCTCCCCAACACCCTCACCGTCGAGACGCGCGGCGACCGCGGCGAAGTGGACTTCCTGACCCTGCTTGACCGCGCCCTGCCCGATGACTGGCTGGCCGTGCGTGACCTGCTCACGTCCGCTCCCGTCCTTTCCGACACCGACGTTCTCCTGCTGGGTCCCTCCGGGCTGTGGATTTTTGAAGTCAAACACTGGAGCGGCGTCATTATCAAACAGGATGGCATCTGGAAGCAGGCACACCGGAAACGGGAGGAGACCATCCTTGATCAGGCCCCAGACGAGCAATGGGTTCGTCAACGGGACGAGATTATGAAAACCATCCAGAAACGCCTGCCTCACCTCGCCTGGACCTCGGACCTGCTGCAAGGCGGGGTGGCGTTTTCGCATCCCAAAGTGAAACCCGATAAAACCCGTATCCTGGGGAACGCTGCCGCTTATGGCCCGGCCAGCGCCTGGGTGGAGCGTATCCGCCAGAGTCCACCGGATGAGCGTTTCACGCTGGAAGTCCGGCTGGAGATCCTCGACGCGCTCATCACCTGGGCCAGCCGCAATGAACGCCAGGGTGCGGAATACGCATCCTCAAAAGATGAAGCGGAGCGGCTTTATGGACAGGTTGCCGGTCAATTGCGGGAGTACGTAGCGAAGATGGTGAAATGACTGCTTGACCGCCTGCGCCCCTCACGGTAGAATAACACTCCGATGCGGGCGTAGTTCAGTGGTAGAACGCTTGCCTTCCAAGCAAGATATCGTGGGTTCGAGTCCCATCGCCCGCTCTATCCAAGTGCTCCTGTGTCATGTGTTCCAGTGTCCGGTCGCGTGGCACATGATACCGGAGCGCTTGCACGCAAGGGCCCGTGGCGCAGTGGTTAGCGCAGGCGACTCATAATCGCTTGGTCGTTGGTTCGAATCCAACCGGGCCCACCTATATCTGGTAGTATGAAAAGCCATAGCCCCCATATCTGGGGATTTTTGGTTGGATAACCTTCCATAAAGAGCTCGACCACATACCGCATATCCAATCCACAGAAGCCAAGGCCCTGTACCGGCACCTCAAAGCGAATAATTCGCGCTTCTGCTGGTTGGAGTACTACCCGAAAGTAGCAGAGTTCCCTCGACTGAAAGTGATCCAACGAGTGAAACTATGGAAATATCCCTGCCTGGCTCATAACCGTTTGGTCGCTGGTTCCCCCTTCGGGGCCGCACACGGCGAATCCAGCCGGGCCCACCTTTTTCAACAACCCTACCAGCCAGACAGCCGAAGGCACACTGATATTACCAGCCATGCCGCGAACACCCTTGCACATCGTAATGCTACGGGGACATATAAGCCACTCTCGAAAGCCAGTTTACC
>JACQYE010000069.1 GCA_016208355.1 Chloroflexota bacterium
GTCCGAATCAGAAAAAAGACCTAGCTGTTGAGCCGCACTTCTCTCACCTACTGTAATTTCTAACGATACTTCTTTATTCAAAATTTCCAGTACTTGGAGTAGAGTTTCACGACTCAATTGATCACTGTCAACATCAACATGGAACTCCAAAGGCGTCTTTTTTAGATTTCTCATAAGAATTCTACGATGCTGTTTTTTGTCTTCAAACTCCATAATGAAGGGGTCTGTTTCTGTTACAGCATAAACCAAATCCTTTCCTAAATGAGTTTCACGTAAATCATTACCCTCTTTAGCAGCAATATCAACGGATTTCAATTTGGGATAGTCATGTAACCGGCTATCACGAATTATCTCATTTCGTTCTCGTTGAGGGTTGTAATACGTAAATCCTTCAGGAATCTGTTGTGGATTTGGGTTTTGCACTTTCAGACGGTGAACTTTTCTGCTCGCCTTATAATATTCTATTACTTCATCCCTTCCAACCAACGATGTTGTAGGAGAAAGGGAAACAACGGGACCAACTTTACACTGTTTGAAAACTTTAGCAATAGCGATTTGAAGACGATAGGATACTGCATCCATGTCAATAGGCAGTATTTCAAAATGCCGATTTTGGAGAAGTATTTTTCCAAATTTTGGCAATAAGAGAAAAAAGACTCTCTCGGCGGGTTTTGTAGTTTCTCCATTCGCTGTTTTATTCAAATCATAGCTTAATAGTTCTGTAGGAAACTGAACCATAAAGAACCCCCCTACAACACCATCTAAATCCACTGTGCCAACAAATCCATATAGATCATTTTCATCCCCTTGTAGTTCAAGATTATGAACACCCTGAAATATGCACTCTCTTTGCTTGAGAGTGACTTGCGACCAATCCAGGCCAAAAATATCAAGGATATCGCAGTGAATTTTTGTGGTTCCCATATGTGCATCTCCCTCAAAATACTTATATAGTATGTATTACAACAAAACAAAACTTTTGTTGAGTCTTATTAATCATCTCCCAACGACAGCAGACTGCGGAACAACCCTGCCACCATGACACCCAACTGCACGCCCTTGCCGGGGGGGATGGCGAGCGGCGCACCCTTCTGCTCGCCGCGCTTGGTCAGCAGGAAGGCCGCGCCAACCCCCACCAGCGCGCCCAGCACGCCGCCGATGACGAGCGTCTGGATCTTCCAGGAGTTATCGGGTTTTTCGATGATTTCGGTCTCTTCCATGAGTGCTCATCCTTCCGGGCGGATAGCATCCCCTTTGGGGACGCCGTCCACCCCTACCGTTTGATTTTGAAAATGGATTTGAGGGCCGCCCCGGCCTGTTCCAGCCAGATGAACGGTTTGGCGGCCCCGTCTGCGATGCGGCGGACGCCCAGCGCCCCGAGCAGGGTCAGTTCCTGGGCGCGGGCGGTGAAACGCGGCGCGGCCTTCGTCAGCCGGGCCATGCCATAGATGACCACTCCCAGCACGATGACCAGGAGGAATGCCAGCACCAGCGCCGGGGCCAGCAGCCAGATCAGGGACACGTCGCGCCAGAGCGAGGTCCGGGAGGCTCCGCCGAAGGTGACCAGCGCGGCTGCGGCGATGATTACCCCTGCCATCAAAACAATCGGGATGAGGATTTGCCAGATGAACTGGCGCTTGTGTTGTCGCAGGGTCGGAGAAACGGGGCGGGGCTGCTCGTCCATGCGCCAATTGTAGCACGAAAAATTAACCTCCCGCAGGTTGTAAACCCTGCGGGAGGTTATAGGTTGGGAATAATCGGCTTACTTGCGGGCCATGGTGTCCATGGCGGCGATGGCGGCCACCTGCACGATGGAATCCACCTCGTCGCCGGTCTGCAGGACGTGAACCGGGGCGCCAATGCCCACCAGCACCGGGCCAATCGCATGGGCGTGGCCGAGGCGGGCCAGCAATTTGTAGGCGATGTTGGCCGAATTGAGCGAGGGGAAGATCAACACATTGGCGTCCTTGACCGCGCTGAACGGGTAGCGCTCGTCCACGATCTCCGGGACCACGGCGGTGTCGGCCTGCATTTCGCCATCCACCTGCAACTCGGGGTGCTCGGCCTTGACCAGTTCCACGGCCTTGGCGATGCGCGGCTCGAGTTCGATCTGCCGGGCGAAACCGGCGGCCAGGACGGCGATCTCGGCCAGTTGTTCGGCGGTCGGTTCGATGTTGACCGTGGTATCCGTGAACAGGAAGACGCGCTCCTCGACGATCATGATGTAAATGCCAACCACCAGGTGCGCATCCGGGCGGGTGTGATGGATTTCGAGCGCCGGGCGGATGACGTCCGGGTATTCGGAGGTCAGGCCAGAGACGTAGGCATCCGCGTCGCCCATCTTGACCATCAGCGGGCCGAGCACGTTCGGTTCGCGCACGCGCTTCCCGGCCTTGGCCAGTGTCATTCCCTTGCGGGCGCGCAGTTCGTAGAAGGTCTTCAGGTATTCATCGTACCGGGCGAAGTTATTCGGGTCGAGGATGGTGCACTTCAAGTCGAGCGACAGTTCGACGGCTTTGGCCTGGATGACTTCCGGGCGGCCGATGAGGATGGGGGCGGCAATGCCCTCGTCTTCCACCTGGACGGCGGCGCGGATGATCTTGGGCTCTTCGCCCTCGGCGAAAACGACGCGCTTCAACGGTTTGGCCGATTTGGCCTTGTTCATAAAGAAGTAGCGCACACGTGCGCCCTTGCCCTGACGGAAGGCCAGTTGCTCACGGTATTCGTCAATGTCAACCATCTTGCGCGCGACTCCGGTCTCCATGGCGGTTTTTGCCACCGCGACGGATTCCCACAGCATGACGCGCATGTCCAACGGCTTGGGGACAATGTACTCGGTCCCAAATTTCATACTCTCCACACCATAGGCGCGCAGGACGTAATCGGGCACGTCCTCACGGGTCAAGCCGTAGAGCGCCTGGGAGGCGGCAAACTTCATCTCCTCGTTGATGGCCCTGGCGCGCACGTCGAGGGCGCCGCGGAAAATGAAGGGGAAGCCAAGCGTGTTGTTGACCTGGTTCGGGTAGTCCGAGCGGCCGGTGGCAATAATGGCATGGGGGTTGGCTTCCTTCGCCAGTTCGTATCCGATCTCCGGGTCCGGGTTGGCCATGGCACAGATGAACGGGCGGTCGGACATGGTCTTGACCATCTCCGGGGTCAATACATTGGCGACCGAAAGTCCGTAGAATACGTCACAGCCGCGCACCGCATCGGCCAGGGTGCGGCGGTCGGTATCCACGGCAAATTCCTCTTTGTATTTATTCATGCCTTCGGTGCGGCCTTTGTAAATAACGCCCTTGCTGTCTAGCATCATGATGTTTTCCCGCTGCACGCCCCAGCGCATGGCCAGTTTGGCGCAGGAGATGGCCGAGGCCCCCGCGCCGGAGATGACCATCTTGACCTCGCTGTGCTTCTTGCCAAGGATTTCGAGAGCGTTGGCCAGCGCTGCTGACGAGATGATGGCCGTGCCGTGCTGGTCATCGTGGAAGACCGGGATGTCGAGCATCCCCTTGAGCGTCTCTTCGATGTAGAAACATTCCGGAGCCTTGATATCTTCCAGGTTGATGCCGCCAAAGGTGGGGGCGATGGCACGAACGACGTTGATGATCTCGTCCGGGTCGTGGCTGTTCACCTCGATATCGAACACGTCCACATCGGCAAATCTCTTGAAGAGCACGCCTTTCCCCTCCATGACGGGTTTACTCGCCAGCGCGCCGCGGTCGCCCAGGCCCAGGATGGCTGTGCCGTTCGAAACCACTGCCACCAGGTTGCCCTTCGACGTGTACTCGTAGGCTGCTTCCGGGTCCTTTTCGATATCCAGCACCGGGACGGCTACGCCTGGCGTGTAGGCCAGGCTCAGGTCGCGCTGGGTGTCCATCGGTTTGGTCGGGACAACGGCAATCTTGCCCGGTTTCCCATTCAGGTGATGGTAATCGCGGGCCTCTTGATCGGTAACTTTAGGCATAAGACCTCCTGTTGGAATCGAATTTCGTCAACCGCCCCATTATCCCACAAGATTGGGGCGCTTCGTTAGTTCCTTTTGTCACAAAAATAACAAACGCCTGACCCATTTTAGATACAACAATCTTCTTAATCTGTCGGAAACCGACTCCATCAACTGCGTTTTTTTAATGTATAATTGCATCAATCGTCCAGACATGGACATGCCGCCCTGAAACTGCAACTCAACCGGCGGCCACGGCTAAAAGACTTACTCCTGGAAAATCCTGGGTACGCCCCGACCCGCAACAGGGGCGCTTTGTTGGGAAGTCTGAACGTCTGAACTGAAGTGCATCCGGAATAAAAACAGGACAGGCCGAATTAGAAGACCGATGACATCCCTTCCCACCCGCTCCCGGTAACGGACCCGTTACCGGAACCCGATCGAGTACTTTGTGTCCCTGCCCGGGGTGGGTGCAGGCACAGGCATATCCAAGAGGAATCTTCCACAGCCGTGGCCCCGTAAAGGCGGCCTGCGGCTGTGTGCGTTTAATAGACCTCACCCCCCATCCCCTTCGCGAAGCACCCCTTTGGGGCTCCTGAAGGGAAAGGGGAACAATTATGAAAATCACGGCAATCGAACCACAGCAGAAGAACCCCCGGCGGGTAAATATCTACCTCGACGGAGAGTTCGCCTTCGGGCTGGCAAGTATCACCGCCGCCTGGCTGAGGACCGGGCAGGAACTCAGCGCCGAAAAGATTGCCGCCTTGCAGGCCGATGACGCCCGCGAGACCACCTACCAGAAGGCCTTGCACTTCCTGAGTTACCGCCCACGCTCCAGCAGGGAAGTGCGCCAGAACCTGACCAAACGCGGCTGTGACGAAACACTCGTCGAGGAGACCATCAGCCGCCTCCAGCGCGCCGGGCTGGTCAACGACGAAGAGTTTGCCCGCGCCTGGGTCGAGAACCGCTCCGCGTTCCGCCCGCGCAGCAAATCTGCCCTGCGCATGGAACTGCGGCAGAAAGGTCTCAGCGACGAGATCGTCCAGTCTGTGCTGGACGAAACAGTGGACGAGCAAGCCCTGGCCTTCGAGGCCGCCCGGAAACAGGCCCGCCGCTACGCGGGTCTGGAGTGGCCGGAGTTCCGCCAGAAACTTGGCGGATTCCTCGCCCGCCGCGGCTTCTCGTACACCACCCTTGCCCCGGTCGTCTCTGAAGTCTGGAAAGAACTCCAGACGGCGGACGCCGGGAGTACATCTGACAACGAGGATTGATCATGGGAAACATACTACCGTACGTTATTGCCAGCCTGACCCTGATCGTGGGTCTCGCCATTGGCTTTTCCATCAGCCGGGCGCAATCTGCCGCGAAACAGCGCCAGCAAAAGGAGAAAGCCGACAAAATCATCCAGGACGCCAAAGAACAGGCGCGCTCGGTCGAATTGCAGGCGCGCGACGCCGCCCTGAAAACCACCCAGGCGGCTGAGGGCGAGATCAACCGCCTGCGTTCGGAGCTTAACAAGGAGGAGGAGCGCCTGCAAAAACGCCGCGCCGAACTGGACAGCCGCGTGGAAAAACTCGAACAGCGCGAGCAGGCGGTCAACAAGCGGCAGAGTGCAGTGGACAAGCGCGCCAACGAGATCGAGAAACTGCATAGCGAGCAACTTGAAGAACTGCAAAAAGTGGCGCAGATGAACGTCGAGGAAGCACGCGGCATCCTCCTGTCCGAAGTCGAGAAAGAAGCGCGCGGCGACATGGCGCGCATCATCCGACAGATCGAGACAGAAGCGCGCGAAGAAGGCGAGAAGCGCGCCCGCAAACTCATCTCCGATTCAGTTCAGCGTGTTGCCACCGAAAATGTAGCCGAGTTCACCACTTCATTGGTCCCGCTCCCGAACGAAGAAATGAAAGGCCGCATCGTTGGCCGCAACGGACGCAACATCCGCGCCTTCGAGCAGGCCGCCGGGGTGGACGTCATCGTGGACGATACCCCCGAAGCCGTCACCATCTCCTGCTTCGAGCCGGTGCGCCGGGAAGTGGCCCGCCGCGCCCTGGCACGCCTCATCCTGGACGGGCGCATCCATCCGGCCCACATCGAGAAGGTGCTGGACGATGAACAGAAGGCCGTGGATAAACTCATCGTCGAAGCGGGCGAACAGGCCACCTTCGACGCCGGCATCTCCGGCCTGCACCCCGAAGTGATGCGCATGATGGGCCGCCTCAAATACCGCACCTCTTACGGCCAGAACCAACTCGCCCATGCAGTGGAAGTGGCAAAACTTTCCGGCATCCTGGCCTCCGAACTGGGCGCCAACGTGGAACTGTGCCGCCAGGGCGGGTTCCTGCACGACATCGGCAAGGCCATGGACCACAACCAGGAGGGCACCCACGCCCTGCTGGGAGCCGAATTCTGCAAACGCTACGGCGTGAACCCGGTGGTGGTCAATGCCATCGGC
>JACQYE010000070.1 GCA_016208355.1 Chloroflexota bacterium
GCGTGTGACCTTTGCCCCGCCCCACAGCGCGATCCACAGCAGCCCTTCGGCGTCCGAGGTCATCCCGTCCGGCCAGCCCATTTCCGGCGGGACACGGACGACCGGGCGCGGGTTGTCAATGCCCCCGGTGTCGAGGTCGTACTCGTAGGCCATCACCAGGCGCGTGGGGGTGTCAATGAAGTAGAAGGTTTTATAGTCCGGGCTCCAGGTGAGGCCGTTGGAGATGCGCAGGCCGGTGAGCAGGGTCTTGAGCGCGCCGTCGGGGGAAAGCGAATAGAGCGAACCGCGGGCCTCTTTTTCGGCGTCGTCCATCGTCCCGGCCAGGAAGCGCCCGGCGGGGTCGCATTTGCCGTCGTTGAAGCGGTTGCCCGGGATGTGCTCGGGGGCGGCGAGTTGCGTCAGGGCGCCGGCGGGCAGGTTCAGGGTCCAGAAGCCGGACCGGAGGGCAAGCGCCAGGCCGCCGAGGCGGGAAGTGGCGACGCAGCCGATGGGTTCCTCCAGGCTGAAGGCCCGGTCCCTGCCGCGGGAGGGATCGAAAGTGTGCAGTCTCCCGGCATGGATGTCCACCCAATGCAGGACGCCCGCGCCGGCGTCCCAGGCGGGACCTTCGCCCAGTTCGGCGCGGGCGTCGAGCAGGAGTTCTACTTCCATGGTTAGAACCAGTCGCGTTTCGCAAAGATGATGGCGGCGACGACGGTGATGCCCAGGGCAATCCCGACCACGGCCAGGAAGGAGAGCGGGTGCGCCTCGTTGCCGGGGATTGCGACGTTCATGCCGAAGAACGAGGAGACGATGGTGGGGATGTTGACGATGATGGTGAGGGCGGCCAGGGCTTTCATGACCACGTTGAGGTTGTTGGAAATGATGGAGGCGAAGGCGTCCATCATGGAGGAGAGGATTTCGGTGGAGGTGTTGACCATCTGGATGGCCTGCTGGTTTTCGGTGATCACGTCTTCGAGCAGGTCCTGGTCCTCTTCGTACTGGTTGAACATGCGCGTTTTTTGCAGGCGTTCCATCATCACTTCATTGGAGCGCAGGGCGGTGGCGAAGTAGGTGAGGCTCTTCTGGTACTTGAGCAGTTCCAGCACTTCGCGGTTGCGGGTGGATTTTTGGAGTTGGTCTTCGAGGCCGTCCACGGTCTTGTTGATCTCGCGCAGGTGCGCCAGGTAGCGGGCGGCGGTTTCGAGGAAGATGTAGAGGGCAAAGCGGTAGCGCTTGGCCGTGCGCAGGAGGCGGTATTTACCGTTGGTGAGCGTCCTGAAAATGTCGCTGTCGTATCTGCTGATGGTGGCGACCAGGTTGGACTTGATGACGATGCCTACCGGGGCGGTGGCGTAGGGGATGTCGCTGGTCTCGCCCTGGAAGTGGGGGATGCGCAAAAGGATGAAGACGTAATCTTCGTCTTCATCGCGTTCCATGCGCGGCATTTCGTCGAGGTCGAGCGAGTAGTTGATGAGATCGGGGTGGACGCCCCATTCGACCAGTTGGGCAACCTCGTCAGGGGTCGGGTCAATGGCTTTGATCCACGAGCCGTTGACGAACTTTTCCTGTTCCACCAGTCCATGGTCGGATGTGGTTTTATAAACATTTAACATAACGGCCTCCTGCGGCAGGACAACACCCGCAGGAGGCCGGAAAGTTCAGCCTGCGTGAGGGGCTATCCCAGGGTTGGATTAAACGCGTGCCGTCCGCCCGATAGGGGCGGCTTACTGTCTGCAGAACCGGATTTATCGCTGTCGTCCTGAGTGAACATGCCTCATTCATCCTTGCCAGCAAATAAGTATGGCTGGCGCGTCAATTTTACGCCCGATGGGCAATTAGAGCAACAGTACAGTTTCGTTGCAAAGGCCAGGATACTGGCGCTTTTCAGCGGGCGACCTTTACCCGCACCACGAACTTGTCCACCCCGCCGAAGCGGTATTTGTAATCCTCGTTGCCGCGCATGAAATCGAACTCGCCGCGCTTGTTGTCATTGGCCCACTGGAGCAGGTAGCCGAGCAATACCCAGCCCGGGGAATATTCCATGAAACGCCGGTCGAGGCCGGAATTGTAGACCCAGATGCGGTTCTGGTAGTCAAAGTCCAAATACCCGGCGGCTTTCTTGCCATGCACAGTGAGGAAGGCCAGTTGCAGCCAGCCCGCTTTGAAGGCCGCGTGGACGGCGCGGCGCATCTGCGAGCGCATTACGCCTGTCAGGAAAGCGGCCTTTTCCGTGTCGGCAGCCATCAGGTCCAGGAAGGCGTCCATTTCGGCGTCCAGCGTGGACTCGTCCTCCACGATGTACCAGCGTACGCCGCCCAACTCTTCGGCGCGGCGCATCTTGCGGCGGATCTCGTGGCGCTGCTTCTTGTCAATGCCCGCCAGGTACGTCTCGAAGTCGCCCGTCAGCGGGATGGACGGGGCATGGTAGGTCTTCTCGACCGAAAAGGTCCAGCCGCGCCTCCCGGCTTCGGCTTGCAGGACCGGCAGGCTGGGCGAGGTCTCGGGCAGGTTATGCCAGTCCAGGGTCTTCCAGGCGAACGAGGCGGCAGCGAGGAAGTCGAACAGGCCGGAGACAAAGGGCTGCAAGTCGGCTGGCCGGACGATCAAATCCAGGTAGTCGGAGATCTCGATGCTGCCCAGCAGCAGGAGGGACGGTTCGCCCTCCAGGTTGTTGGCAAAGAACAAAGGCGCGATGCCCGCCAGGCGTCCATCCTGTGTTGCGGTTACGACGGCCAGTTCGGCGGTATCGGGCCATTCGCCCCCGCCGCGCGTCGCCCACCAGGTGGACAGGTACTCATGGCGCAGGAAGGGGACATTGGCGGCGCTTTCAGCGAGCAGCCTGTTCCATTCGGAGGCCAGCGGTTCGATGTCTGGGAAAGCGCGATGAAGGGTGAATTCCATAATAAGATTTTACCAGTATAATTGGACACGTGGCTGCCCTGTTTGATCTCAACCTGTTCCCGTTCTACCGCATTAAAGGCGAAGAATGGCCGCAACTGCCCGGCCTGCTGGTGAGCGCGCCGCCCAGGCGCGCCGCCCGCGGCCGTGAAGACGACCGCCTGATTGCCTACCTGACCCTGGCCGGGAATACCGCCTTCTCTTCCGCCGACTATAACCAGCTGACGACAAGCCTGGCCGGGCGTTTCTACAAAACCCCCGGCGCGTTGACCTCGGCCCTGCGCGCCGGCGCCGACACCGTCAACCAGTTCCTGGTGGAGCGCAACATGCGCACCACAGGCAAGGGGCAATACGTCGTCGGGCGGCTCATCCTGGGCGTCCTGCGCGAGTCGCAGGTCTTCCTGGCGCAATGCGGGCCGACGCACGTCTTCCACCTGGCAGCCGGCGAGTCCCGGCACATCCATGAAGAACAGAACAACAAGAGCGGCCTGGGCGCCAGCCAGACCACACCGATCTATTTCTCCCAGACCGACCTCCAGCCCGGCGATGCGCTGGCGCTGTGCGCGGCTTTGCCCTCCGGGTGGGAGGAGGCCCTGAAGGCCGAACGCGGTTCCTTTGAAGCCTTGCGGCGCAAACTCCTCTCGGTTTCCAGCGATGACCTGAATGCCGTCCTGATCCAGGCGCAGGCCGGTAAAGGAATGCTGACCATCTTGCAGGGAACGGTTTCTTCGGGCGAAGCGCACGCGGTTTCCGTTCCCGTCGCCGCGCCGGACCGGGAGCCTGCTCCCGCCGGACCGGCCGTCTCAACTCCCCAGCCGACTCCACCCCCCTCCCGCCCGGCCTCCCGGGTCGCCAGCGGGAAGCCCGCCAGCCGGTTTGCGCGCATCCTCTCCGGGCAGGCGAGCGAACCGCCCCCGGCGGCGGAGAAAACCCTGCCCGCCCAGACCGGGCCCCAGGTACGGGACGAACCCGCCGCCAGCCATTCGGCGCGCCTCATCTCCCGCCCGGCGGGTTCTGCGCTCCAGCCGAAAACCTCCCGCCCGGGACGGTTTGTCGGCGCGCGCGCCGCTGACCGTGAAATCCCCGAAATTTCGCGGCCCGCCTCCCCCAGGCGCCTGCAGGTATTCCGCGGCCTGGCCAAGTGGCTGCGCGGGGTGCGGGTGTTGTCGCATAACACGTCCGAAAAAGTCCGGGCGTTCCTGCCCAACCTGCTGCCCAACCTGCGCGAGGAGGAGCCGCGCGTCACCGGGACGAGCATGATGTTCATCGCCATTGTCATCCCGCTGCTGGTGGTGATGGCTGCGATGACGTTCTACAACAAGCATGGGAAAACCGCCTCGTACCAGGAGAACTACGACCAGGCCTGGGCGGCCTCCGTCTGGGCTTCGGCGCAGACAGACCCCGCTGAAATCCGGGTGGGCTGGGAGCGGACGCTGTATTACCTGAATACTGCTGATGATTACCAGGATACCGAGGAGTTGCACGAACTGCGCCTCCGCGCCCAGACAGCGTTGGACAACCTGGACGGCATCCTGCGGCTGGATTTCAGCCCTGCAATCGTCGGCGGCCTGAGCCAGACGGTGGAGGTATCACGCCTGGCGGCCACCAGCACCGACCTGTACCTGCTGGATGCGTCCCGCGGGAGCGTCCAGCGCTTTTACGTGGGCGCGCAGGGCTACCAGCCCGACACGCAGTTTATCTGCGCTCCGGGCGTGTACAACGATGGCATCCAGGTGGGCGAGTTGATTGACATCTTCGCCGCGCCCAAAGTCAATGCCTACGGCGCCACGCTGATCGCAATGGATGCCTCCGGGACCCTGCTGTTCTGCCGCCCCAGCCCCTCCGGGCCGACAGCCGTACAACTCGCCGCGCCGGAACTGGGCTGGCGGGGGATCAGCGGCTTCACGCTGGATGTTTCCAGCAGTTATCTCTACGTGCTCGATCCGGCGGGGAACGCGGTCTGGTATTACTCGCCGGACGAGTACGGGAAATACACCACATTGCCGGTCATGTTCTTCGGCGCGCAGGTGCCGGCCGATATGCCGTCCGTCATAGACTTTTCCACGAACGGCGCAGACCTGTACCTGCTTTTCAGCGACGGCCATGTCACTGCCTGCACCCTGCTCGAATTCCAGGGCGTCCCGAAGCGCTGCGCCGACCCGGCGCAACTTGTGGACAACCGCCCCGACCGCACAGCCGGCCTGACGATTGCCAACGCGTATTTCACGCAGTTGACCTTTACCGAAGCCCCCGACCAGGCGCTGTATTTCTTTGACCCGCTGGCCCAGGCCGTTTACCGGTTCAGTCCGCGCACCGATTCGCTCATCCTGCAGGGACAGTTCCGGGCATCGGAAGAGGACCGGGCCAAGATGCTGGATTCGACCGCGACAGCAATGGCCATCAGCCCCAACCGTTACATTTTTATCAGTGTGAACGGCCAGGTCTATTACGCGACCGATGTTCCATAACCAGGAGGATTAATGACTGATTCATCCGGGAACCCCAAGCCCACCATCTGGGAAATCCTGCGCAGCCTGGTCTCGCCCAAACCTCCCGGCACGCCGCAAAAGCCAGTCTTTCCTCCGGATAGCGCCACCGAGCCGGTGAAAATTGTGACCTCGCGCGTCCTGCTGGTTGTCTATGACCCGGTGATGGACTCCGCCTCCGGCATCAAACTCTCGAAGATGTTGAATTGGAAACGCCCGGAGGATCTCGTCACCGGTTATATCCAGGATATTTTGCAGACCAGCAATGGGACGGCGCGCTTCCAGATCGTCGAGCGCGTGGAGCTGGACGAGTTCCCGGTCCAGATTGACGGGTTCTCCTACACCCCTCAGGGTTACCTGGACGTTATCACCAAAGTCCAGCCGCCGCATACCCCGCCGATGGCCGATTACCAGGCCATCCTGGCAAAGTTGGACGTCCTGGCAAGAGTGACAAAGCGCGAAATTGACGAAGTCTGGCTGTTCGCCTTCCCCCATGCCGGGTTCTACGAATCGACCATGGGCGGAGCCGGGGCCTTCTGGTGCAACGCCCCGCCCATCGCCGGGACGAGCGCCTGCGCGCGCCGCTTCGTTGTGATGGGCTTCTCCTACGAGCGCGGCGTGGGCGAAATGCTCGAATCCTTCGGCCATCGCACCGAATCCATCCTGGATAAGACCTTTTCAAAGACCACCGGTTCGGCCAACCTCTACAGGAAATTCATTCGCTACGACAAAGAGTCCCCCGACCAGGCTGAAGTGGGCAACATCCACTTTGCCCCCAACAGCGAATCCGACTACGATTGGGGCAACCCGCGCCTGGTCAACAGCGCCTGCGACGACTGGTACAACTTCCCCAATTTCCAGGGGACAGCCCGCCAGGTCAATGCTGACGAATGGGGCAATGGCGATATCCGCAGGCATCACGTCTGGTGGCTGAACCACATCCCCCACGTCGCCGGGCGGACAAACGGGGTGCACAATAATTGGTGGCAGTACACCATGGATCCCAACCTGGTGCTGTAGGCGTGAGCAGCGGTCAGCAGCAACAGAATATTGACGAGAATTGGACAGTCAGCAACACTTCGCCCAAATTAAGTTTCCATAAGATGTGACATGGGATTGGCCCAAAGATTTGGCAAATGGTTCAAAGACCATCCCGCAGTCTACCGGTGGGGGATACCACTCTTGCTGCTGGCAATCTATGCCCTTGTCTACGACCACCTGAGCGAGTCAGCCAGGACGCCGGTCGGCATGTTGATCATTATCCCGGTGCTGGTATCTGTCTGGCTGAACGGAAAGTACGCCTGGATCATTTTCCTCCTTGGATTGGCCCTTCAAACCCTCATCAGCCTGCAAAAAGGCCATTCGTTTAGCGAACTCGCGTTCGAGCGGGGAGGCATTTATGGCGCAGGCATCGTTCTCCTGGTGATGGTCATCGTCATCCGCCTCCGCCGCACAACCAGGGGGCTCAAGGAGCGGACAACAGAACAGCAATCCCTGCTTGGTGAACTTCACGAACAGACCGCCTTCCTGACCCTGCTCGGCGACATCATCAGCGCCGCGCTGGAGGCTGCCAATACCACTTCCATCCTGCAAGTGCTGGTCAACCGCACCGGCAAACTCTTCGGTGCACACGACTGCTACATCACCTTCTGGGACGAAGAGACCCGACAGACCCTCCCCCAGGTGGCCTACGGCTCGTTGAGCGAAACCTATCAACAAGTCCACCAGTTCCAGAACGGCGAATACACCCTGACCGCTGCCGTCATGGATGCCGGGCGCGCTCTTGCCATTGAAAACGTCAAAATAACAGACGTCCTGTCCAGGAATGTGGCTGAGGAATTCCCGAACGTTGCCGCTCTCGGCCTCCCGCTCCTCGCCGGGACCCGGAAACTGGGCGCGCTCATCCTGGGTTTCAACACCCCTCACGTCTTTTCCGCGGAAGAAATCGCGCGCGGCGAACTTGCCGCCCGTCAGATCTCGCTTGCCATTACCAAAGCCATCCTGCTCGAAGAAGAACAAAAGCGCGCCCGCCAACTCGACACTCTCCTTGCCCTTGCCATCGAATCCACCGAGGCCAGCAGCGAAGAGGAACTCATCGAACGCGCTACGCGCCTGATCGGGCACAAACTCTACCCCGCCAACTTCGGCATCATGTTACTGGACGAACCTGCCGGAGTCTTGCGTGTCCATCCGTCCTACCATACCCCCGATGTGGAAAGCCCCGATATTCCCATTGGGCAGGGGATCACCGGCCTCGTCGCCCGGACCGGCCGCCCCTTCCGGGTGGGGGATGTCAGCCGTTGCCCGGATTATCTCTGTATTGACCCCGATGTGCAATCGGAACTTTGTGTTCCGCTCAAACTTGAGGAACGGCTCATCGGCGTGGTCAACGTCGAGAGCGAAGAACCAAACGCTTTCACCGCCGACGACGAAAACCTGTTGACGATCATGGCCGGTCAGCTGGCAACTGCCATGGGCCGTCTGCGCGCCGCCGACGCCTCTTACCGCCAGGCAACCCAATTGGCCCGTGCAAACACGCTTATCAAGATTCTTGCCCAGGTGGGCGCCCGCGCTGCCGCGGCTTCCAATCCTGATCAGGTTTTGCATACTCTTGGCGCGGAACTCAATAAACTGGGCCTGCTTTGCCTCGTTTCGCTGGTCAGCGCAGACGGGCGCGAACTTACCATCCGCTATACTTCCATTCCCCAGCGTACCATCCGGCTGGCAGAACGGCTTGCTCAAGCAAAAATGCATGATTATCGCATCTCCCTGGATGATGCCAATGGGCTTATTCCTGCCACGCATGAGCCCATCTTGCTCAATAATCCGGTGGATATGGCTACCGGCCTTCTGGGAGGGTTATCCTCAAAGTTCATTCGGCGCGTTTTTGCCCCTCACGGCTCAGAATCTGAAATGCCCGTCTGCCTTCTGCCGCTCAAGACCGAAGGCGGCCTGCTCGGCTATCTCTGGATGTGGGGGGAAGGCTTGCGCGAAAGCGACCTGCCCACCATGTCAGTCTTTGCCAGCCAGATAGCCTCTGCCCTGCAAAATGCCAACCTGCTGGTTAAGGTGCAGCGCCTGGCGGTCACTGACGAACTGACCAGCCTCTTCAACCGCAGGCATTTCTTTGAAATTGCCGGGGCCGAATTCGCGCGTGCCCTCCAGAACAAACATGCCCTGTCCGTCCTGATTATTGACCTCGATCATTTCAAGCAATTCAACGACAAATACGGCCATCTGGTCGGCGACCAAATTTTGCGCGGCGCAACCTACCTGATGCAATCCTGCGTGCGCGCCAGGGACGTCATTGGCCGCTACGGGGGGGAAGAATTCTCCGTTCTCCTGCCCGGCACGGGTGTTGAAGACGCGGTCCGTATCGCCCGGCGTTTCCTTTCCCAGGTGGCGAATGCCCCTATTCCCACCGATGCGGGCATCCTTTGTGTCCATATCAGTATCGGTATTGCCAGCCTCCAGGCCAATGTCCAGAGCCTGAATGAACTCATCAGCCGCGCCGACCAGGCCATGTACAAGGCCAAGGGCATGGGTGGAGATCAGCTGGTGGTCTATTAGCCCCCAAAGGGAAGTGAACAGGGAACGGGTCCGGACCGGAGCGCAGGCCCGGACCCGGTTGGCTGCCGGGCTATTTCCTCAAGTCTGCCAGCCGCTCCTCCACTGCCTGGACCTCGAGCCTGAGTTCCGCCAGATAAGCCTCCAGGGCTTCGATCTGTTCGGCCTTGGTCTGGAAGCGGCGATGGAAACGGCCCTCGCCGCAACAGTCGCAGCCGCAGTTACCGCCGCAGGAACACTCCTCTCCGCATTCGCAATTATCGTTCTTGCAGTCACAAGATTCATCGTGAGACATATCATCCTCCTGAAAGAATTTTATTCGAGAGCCTGGCGCAGCCAGCCGACGATTTCACCTTTTCGCGGGAAGCGACCAACACAGACCAGCCTCTCGTTCACAACCAAACCAGGATAGATCACAACCGGCGTATATGCCTCGATCTCGGCGCGGGATTTGACCTCGGTTATATCCACCTGCAAGGCAGGGAACTGCACACACAGTTCCTCCTGCGCCACAATCACTGCCCGCCGGACAGCGTAGCGCTGCGGGCTTTTGTACGCCAGGATTTTGACATCTATCTTCATTTTTTCTACCGTACATCCGAGAAAATAGCACGCGGATCAACGTGGATCGGGCGGATGAGCGCAGATTTTTTTGGGGTTTTATCTGCGGAAATCATTTGAATCGGCGTCATCCGCGTGCGATTTGTGAACGTCAAGAGTAATGTACGGTAGAAAAAGCGCCGCCAGTGTGATGGGACTGATCTTCGGAATAAAATTGCCATGATACCAGTCCTTGCCTTTGATTTTCACCAGGATGAGCCGCGTGAAGAACCCGGCCAGGAACGGGATACCCAGGTAGATAAATACGCTTTTGGCAATCTCGCCAATCGTGATTTCCACCACCGCGCCTGACAGCCCGAACCAGGTCGGCAGGACGGTGATGAAAACGTAGGCATAAACGCTGTAGAACAGCACCTGGAACACACTGTTGAACGCCACCAGCCCGGCGGCGTACTCGTTGTCGCCCTTTGCCAGTTCATTCCACACGATGACCATGGCGATACAGCGCGCCAGGCCGATCAGGATCAGTCCGGCCATGTATTCCGGGTAGCCGCGCAGGAAGATGATCGCCAGCGCAGACATCAGCACCGGGCCGATGACCCAGTTCTGGAGGAGCGATAGTCCAAGCACCTTCCAGTTGCGGAACACATCCCCCAGCTCCTCGTAGCGGACTTTCGCCAGCGGCGGGAACATCATCAGGATGAGGCCGATGGCGATGGGGATGTTGGTTGTCCCGACCGAGACGAGGTAGTTGAACCTGGCAACCTGATAGGTGAAAAAGTAGCCAAACCCCACCCCTACGGCCATCGCCAGGAAAATCCACAGGGTCAGGAATCGGTCGAGAAAGGAGAGTTTTTGGGTGGTTGATTGTGTTGTCATCGTGTCTCCAAAAAATCATTTTGGTTTACAAACGCGCAACCTCTCGCGCAGCATCGCCGCAGTTGGCGCGCCTTTGATGCCTTGAGGGGTAGCATAGACGCGGCAACTCATGTTATAGCGATTACGTTCTTCTGGATATAAATCCATACCGTCCACGCGAAAAGAAGGCGACCCCAGGAATTTCAAGCGCGCGGCATCAGCGTTGCTTTCCACGCGCACCAGGCGGATTTCTGCCTGCAAGCCCTCGCTGGACAGGGCGGCTTTCAGGTTTTCCAGCCCGTCCTGCCACGAGGGACAGCCATCAAAGTACAGCAATTCAATCAGCATAGTCCTCCAACAGCGCGATGATTTCCCGCGCCATGTCGTCGCGCACTTTGCGAAAGTCGCTAATGTCATCGCTCTTCGCGGGGTCGGGAAAGCCGCGATGGACGCGCTTGCCCTTACCCAGCCAGACGGGGCATTCCTCGGCCGCCGAATCGCAGACCGTGACCACCAGGTCGAAATCCGCGCCGCGGAACTCGTCGGCATGTTTCGAGCGCCGCGCGTGCCGGATGCCGATTTCCGCAAGCGCCGCCAATGCGTTGGGGTGGACGTACCCCGCCGGCTTCATCCCTGCGCTGACA
>JACQYE010000079.1 GCA_016208355.1 Chloroflexota bacterium
ACCTGAAAAAAATCCATTCTCCTGGCTCCTGTGCTGGCCTATATTTTACCGCATGCTCATCGCTGTATGATGACCCTTTTGCAGACAGTGCTCTCAAGATCCCGATTTGCGGACGACCAGGATCGAGCAATTCGAATAATGCACCAGCTTGCGCGAAACGCTTCCCAACAACCAGGAGCGCATCTGGCTCAGGCCGCGTGAACCGGCTACGATCAGGTCAACCTGGTTCTTCTTCACGTACTCGATGATCTCGGTCGCCGCGTCACCGCGCTTGAGCCCGGTCTTGACCTTGCGCCCGGTTGCGGCCAGAATATCGCTCATACGCTCCAGCAGGTGGAGTCCATCTTCCTCTTCGGCAGCGCGCTGGCGGGCCATTTCCTCGGTGACCATAAGAGGTTGGTCAAAGGGTTGCCCATAAGGCATTTCTGTGGCAATGGCTGGGTATGGCGGCGGCAGAACGTGCATCACCCGTATCTCTGCCTGCTCCGGCAGCGGAAAGCGGGCCAGGCACTCAGCGGCATGCTGGCTGTAAGGCGAACTATCTGCCACGAGTAAAATGCGGCGCAGTTTTTTCGCCGGGGCGCGGACCACCAGCACCGGGCAGGAGGCATATTCAACCACCTGCTGGGCAACGCCTCCCAGCAGGATGCCGAGGGTGGCGCGTAGTCCTTTGGCGCCCAGGACGATCAAGTCCGGATGGTGTTCATCGGCATATTCGATGATCTTCTCGGCCGGGTTGCCCAGCACCAGTTCGGCATCAGCCTTTAGTCCCTGGCGGACAAGCAGGTCGCAACTCGCCTTGACAGACGCCTCCAGCGCAAAAGCCTCTGTGGCCTGCTGGGAACCAAAAACACGCAGGACAGTAATGTGAGTATCTTTCGTCAAAGGTAATTTCTGCAATAATTGGATCGCGGCGGAAGCGTGCTCTGAACCGTCATCCGCAAGCAGGATATTCCGTAAGCAGGTTGGCGTGACCATGGTTCACTCCTTTCGCTCGTCCGGATAAGTTCCATCCCCTTAATTACTTTACCACAAACCAGACGCTGTTTCCAGCCCCTTTGACGAGAACAGTATTCTGCTATAAACTATCCACATCAAAATCAGAACCGAGGAGAATTGTCATGGCCGAATCAAAATCCGGGATCCAGATCAGCAAGAAGGCTTTCATCCAGGCCGTCCTCATTATTTTTGCCCTGATGGTTGCGGCCGGGATTCTCACCCGCGTCGTACCGGCGGGGGAATATGCCCGGGTGGAGGTGGATGGGCGCCAGGTCATAGACGCCGAATCGTTCACCCTGACCGAGCCTCCTGATTATCCGGTCTGGCGCTGGTTCACCGCCCCATTCGAGGTCTTTGCCGCCGAAGGCAGCGCCACGGTCATCGGCGTTATTCTGTTCATTGTGCTGGTTGGCATTGCTTTTGCCGTCATGGACCGGAGCGGCATCCTGAATTACGTCATCCATAAAATTGTTCAAAAGTTTGGCGCAAAGAAATATGCCCTCCTGCTGGTGCTGACCTTCTTTTTCATGGCCTTGGGCGGTTTTTTCGGCATCCTGGAGGAGGCTGTCCCGCTGGTGCCAATCATCATCGCCTTGTCCTTCTCCCTTGGCTGGGACACGCTGACCGGGCTGGGTATCTCCATCCTGGCCACCAACGTTGGCTTCTCCACTGCGGTCTTCAATTTCTTCACCATCGGCACCGCCCAACGTTTGGCCGGACTGCCGCTCTTTTCCGGTTGGGCGCCGCGCGTGATCCTGTTCTTGATCGTGTACGCCATCCTGGCAACCTTCCTGGTGCGTCATGCAAAGAAAGTTGAACGCAAGCCGGAAGTCTCGCCCGTCTATAAAGAGGACCAGGCCGAGCGGATCAAGTTCGGGACCTTCAAGCTGGACGCCGCCACGGCAAACGACCCGCGTATGAAGCGCGCTGCCATTTTCATGGGCGTCTTCTTCGTCTTGATCCTGGCCTCGGTGATGGTCCTGTCATGGGTCGAGTCGCTCAACGATCTTGCCATGCCGCTCTCCGGTTTGTTGTTCGTCATCGGCGGTATCGGCGCGGCGCTGATCGCCGGAGTGGGCAGGAAGGCCTGGAAAGCCACCTGGGACGGGTTCCTAGGTATCGCCCCGGCCATCCCCCTGCTGATGATGGCCGCCAGCGTCAAACACATCATCGCCTCAGGCGGTATCCTCGATACACTCTTGAACTGGGCATCGAATATTTTCTCAGGTACCACTCCCTTCGTCTCGGCGCTCATCATCTATGGCCTGACCCTCGTGCTGGAACTCTTCGTTACCTCCGGGTCAGCCAAAGCCTTGCTGGTCATCCCCATCCTGATGCCGTTGGCTGACCTGGTGGGTGTCAACCGGCAGATCGCCGTCAGCGCCTACACCTTCGGCGATGGCTTCTCCAACCTGGTCTACCCGACCAACGCCCTGCTGCTCATCACCCTCAGCCTGACCGTCGTGCCGTACCACAAGTGGTTCAAATGGGTGCTTCGGCTGTGGCCGTGGGTCATCCTGGCAACGGTTCTCTTCCTGGCTATGGCAGTCGCAATCAATTACGGGCCGTTCTAACCTCCAAACAGGCTTGTTTATCAGGAAGATTCTGCCTCGCAGGCCGCCTGCCCGCAAGAACCAACAATTTACCCCGCCCTCCCCGGCGGGGTTTTTCTACCCAAACAGGCTACTTGAATTCTTCGCGCTAACCCCTATAATAGAATCATCGCCAAAGGAGGCTTTTATGAAAAAACTGACATTCATCCTGCCCTTGCTTGCCCTTACCCTGTCTGTACTTGCCTGTGGCTCATTCGCACCCCCCGAAAGTTGCGGCGACGAGATCGGAGGCACCGCTGACGACGCCCTCTTCGGGCAATACTTCGAAAGCATGGAACTTGTCAGCGGCGAAACCTGGCAGCCGGGCAGCCAGGGCGAGAACGGAATTGAGTTTGCCGAAGCCGAATCCCTTCTGATCATGTTCGATGCAAAAACCGACGTCGAAGTCCGTGCCTGCATCCAGAACACCCAGGGAGGTGGGGACCTGGCCTTCGACCAGATCACCGCTTTTTCGGCTGGTGAAAACGAGTTCCCGGTCGGTGCGTTCGAGCCGGGCGGCTACGTCATCCGCGTTATCGTGGATGGCGTGCTGGTCAAGAACTTCCCGTTTTACATTCCTTAGACTGCTCCCCGGAGTGACCGCCCGCTCCTGCAAACTGATTCCCAGGTCGAAACAATCAAATCCCCAAGGAGAATGCAAATGACATCCAAAGCAACCGTTGAAGAATTCATCAGCCAGAAAACCCTTGCCATTGTCGGCGTCTCGCGTGGCGGGCAGAAGTTCGGAAACATGGCCTACCGCGAACTAAAGGCCAAAGGCTACAAACTGTACCCGATCCACCCCGAAGCCACCTCACTGGAAGGCGACCGCGCCTACAAGGATTTCGCCTCCCTGCCCGATAAAGTAGGCGGCGTTCTCGTCGTCGTTCCGCCCGCACAAACCGAAAGAGTGTTGCGCGAGGCGGCCGCGGCGGGGATCAGGCGCGTCTGGATGCAGCAAGGCTCTGAGTCCGAAGACGCTATCCGATTCTGTAAGGAAAATGGCATTGCGGAAGTCCACGGCGAGTGCATCATGATGTACGGCATCGGGACCGGATTCCACGGTTTCCATGGCTGGCTGTGGAAGGTGTTTGGGAAAGCCCCAAAATAGTAAAGCGAGAAGGAGAAATCATGAACCGCAACCGTCATTCCCTTTCCAGGCGCGATTTTCTCAAGATGGCAGCAGTGGGTGCAGGCGGAGCGTTGCTGGCCAGTTGCCAGCGCGGGGTACGGGTAACCGCCATTCCACCCACATCACTGCCCATTCCCACCTTGCCGCCAGGCAGCCAGGCAACCACGATCCTGGTCAATGGTCGCGTAGCTGTCATGGATAGCGCCAATACGATTGCCCAGGCTGTTGCCATTGCAGGCGACAAGGTCATGGCGACCGGTCTGGATGATGCTATCCGCGCCCTGGCGACCCCACAGACGCAAGTCATTGACTTGGGTGGGCGCAGCGTCACCCCGGGCTTCGTGGATGCCCACAACCACATGTATGCCAAAGGGCTCATCGGCACAGCGTACATTGACGTTAACCCTCCGGTTGTTACCACAGTCGAAGAATTACAGGCCAAGATCGCCGAAGGTTGCGCCGCCAAAGGCTCCGGAAAGTGGGTCATACTTCAGGGTTACATCTCCTATGACGGCGAATATCCCGACAAAAACATGATTGACCCGGCTTCACCGGACAACCCGGTCATGCTCATCAACCAGGGCGGACACATGGGCGCAGTCAACACCTATGCCCTCGACCTGGCCGGCGTAACCGCCTCCACTCCGGACCCGAAATTCGGAAAACTCGTCCGCGACGAAAACGGCGAACCGACCGGCGCACTGGTCAACCACTCCGCAATGGACATCTTCCGCATTTATTGGAAAGACGAGGTGCTGACGCCGGAGATCAAATACCAGGCCATCGTCCAGCCGCAGGCTGAATTCATTTCCTATGGCATCACCTCCATCGGCGACGTCAACGTGCGCGGATTGGAAGCCATGCAGGCGTATTTCGATGCTGGCAGCAACAACGCCATGAGCCTGCGCGCCTATATCCTCAACACCATCGAATACTACAGCGAAGTAGATGGACGCGCGGATGAGGTCAATGCCATGCTCTACGAGGACAACCTCCTGCGCCTGGGAGGCTACAAATTCCTGGTGGATGGCGCGGTGGAAGCCGCATATACCTATGAACCGCATAACGGTCTCAGTTGGGACATGGCCACCTGGGATCCGCGCGCCCTCAAAGAAGCCGCCAGTGTCTTCCATGACCTTGGTTACCAGTGCTCTTTCCACGTCATTGGCGATGCAGCTGTGGATATGGCCCTGGATGCCATCGAGTACGCCATGGGTAAAAATCCGCGCCCCGACCCGCGTCACCGTCTTGAACATGTCATCCTCAGTACAGACGAAGCGCTCGAACGCCAGCGCGACCTGGGAGTCATTATCTCCACCCAACCGCATGGCATCCGATTGCTGGGCGACCACCTGATCGAACAATGGGGCGAGGAACGCGCCTCCCGAATGGTACCGACCCGCACCTGGCTGGACCTGGGGGTACCCCTCTCCATCAGCTCCGACTGCCCAACCCTGCCCTGGTGGCAACCCCAGCCCATTGTGGCGGCTGCGGTCACGCGGCTCACGGGCAGTAACCAGGTCATCGGTCCTGACCAGGTACTGACAGTCGATGAGGCAATGCGAGCTTACACAATGGGCGGCGCATACGCTATGTTCGAGGAAAACATCAAGGGCTCCCTCGAACCTGGTAAATATGCTGACCTGGTGGTTTGGAGGCTGGATCCATTCGTGGCAACGCTTGATGAAATGATGGCAGAACACCCGATAGAGAAAACGATGATCGGTGGGGAAGTAGTTTTTGAAAAACAATAAAGGAATTTGATATGAGACGAACTGTTTTTTCCCTTGCCTTGTCAACCCTCGTAATTCTCGCTGTTACGTTCTCTACCCTGCCCGCCTCGGCGGCTCCTGCGTACCAGCAAACCGACGACCTGGATCCTAATCCTCCTGAGCAGCCCGTCAAGCTCATTTTCATCCACCACTCCACTGGCGAGAACTGGCTGACCGACGGCTACGGGGACCTCGGCCAGACCCTGGCAGAGAATAACTATTTTGTCAGTGACACCAACTACGGATGGGGCCCCGACTCCATCGGCGACCGCACCGACATCCCGAACTGGACCGAGTGGTTCGCCAGCGACCAGACACCCTCCTACATGGATGCCCTTTTTAGCGAAAGCGGCCAAAACTCCGGTTACACGCGCCTTTTCAGTGATCCCGGCGGCGAGAACCAGATCATCATGTTCAAGTCCTGCTTCCCCAATTCGGCCCTCGAGGGTAGCCCCTACGACCCGCCCGGCCCGGATGGCTGGTTAAGCGTTGGCCATGCGAAATATGTCTACAACGAGATCCT
>JACQYE010000080.1 GCA_016208355.1 Chloroflexota bacterium
GGCGCCTGCCCCGGAAAATCCAGCCGCGACCTTTTTGTGGACGCCTTCCAGGAATTGCTTGGCTCCGTGCACAATGGTTTCGACGCCAAAGACATCGAAGCGCTTTACATCGGCAACTTCAGCAGCGACCTGTTCGAGAACCAGGGACACACGGCCCCCATCATGGCCGACTGGGTCGGGCTGACGCCTCGTCCAGCTACGCGGGTGGAGGACGCCTGTGCCAGCGGCGGCGCGGCCCTGCGCCAGGGATTGATCGCCATCGCCTCCGGGCTGTACGACATCGTCCTGGTCGGCGGCATCGAGAAGATGACCGACCTGCCGATCGAACGCGTGACTGATACCCTGGCCACCGCTGCGGACGCCCTGTACGAGGTCCCGGCCGGGTTCACCTTCCCCGGTCTGTACGCCTCGATGGCAACTGCCTATATGGCCCAATATGGGGCGGACACAGATGTGTTCCTGAAAGTCGGTTACAAGAATCATGAAAATGGCTCGCTCAACGACAAGGCGCAGTTCGGCCAGCGCATCGCCAGCATCATGGAAGCCCGCAAGGCCAGCGCCGTCAAGAAGGGACTCCCCGTCCCGACCTGGGCGAATGAGATGGAATTCCTGAAGGATGACCGCGCCAACCCGATTATCGCCTGGCCGATGCGTCTCTACGATTGCTCGCCCGTCTCCGACGGCGCGGCCGCCGTGCTGCTCGTCAGCGAAGAGATCGCCAAGCGCTTTACCGACAAACCGCTTTACATCATCGGTTCCGGCCAGGCCAGCGACGGCGCTACCCACAGCCGCCCGACCATGACCTCCCTGCCTTCAGCCAAGATTGCCGCCAACGAGGCCTATGAGATGGCTGGCGTCAAGCCAGCCGACATCAAAGCCGTGGAAGTGCACGACTGCTTCACCGTGGCCGAGATTATTGCCAGCGAAGACCTGGGCTTCTTCGAGCCCGGTGAAGGCTGGAAAGCTGTGGAAGAAGGCAAGACAGCCCGTGACGGTGTCCGCCCGATCAACACTTCCGGCGGCCTGAAATCCAAGGGACATCCCGTCGGCGCCTCCGGTGTCGGCCAGGTGCTCGAGATCTGGAAGCAGTTGCGCGGCGAGGCTGGTCAGCGCCAGTTGCCCGGCGACCCAAACCTGGGTCTCACGCACAATGTCGGCGGCACCGGCCAGACCTGCACGGTCCACATCTTTGAACGGAGATAAGCCATGAGCGACATGGAATTCACCAGCACCGCCCATTACAAAGCCCTCGGCGAACGCAAACTGGTTGGCAGCCGCTGCAAGTCCTGCGGAAAACTGTTCTTCCCGGCCCGCCCAATGTGCCCGGAATGCCACGGCAAGAATATGGAAGCCACTGAACTTTCCGGTAAGGGCAAACTGACCGCCTACTCGGTCATCTACATCGCCACCACCGCCATGATCCAGGCCGGCTTCGACCGCAAGAACCCCTACTGTGCCGCGGTTGTCCAACTCAATGAAGGCCCGAGCATCTGCGCCCAGGTCATCGGCGCGGACGTTGCCCATCCCGAGACCATCAAGATCGGTTCACCGGTCATCGCCACCTTCCTCGACCGTGGTGAAGGTGAAACCAAGAAGACATTTCTTGGCTTTCAGATTTAGTTCATAAAGAAAAACCATGCCAACCACCCAGGTCAACGGGACGGAACTCTACTACGAACTGCACGGGCCGGAAGATGCCGAGGTGCTGGCGCTCTCCAACGGCGTGCTGATGAGCACGGCCAGTTGGGGCCTGCAAACTCCCGCCCTGGCAAAGCGTTACCGCGTGCTGCTTTACGACTGCCGCGGCATGTGGAAGTCGGCGCACCCCAAAGGTCCGTACACGATGGAACTGCACGCCGACGACCTGGCTGCGCTGTTGGACGCCTTGGACATCAAGACTGCCCACATCGCCGGGATTTCCTACGGCGCGGAAGTGAGCATGGCTTTTGCCCTGAAATACCCGCAGCGGGTGCAGACCCTGTTCCTGTCCTCCGCGGTGAGCGAGTCGGATCCCGTCTTGCGCGGATTTATCGGGACGTGGGCCGCCGCCGCCCGGTCACGCGACCCGCAGAGGCTGTTCGAAGTCAGCTACATGCTGAATTTCTCAGACGCCTACATCACCGCCAACCGCGCCGCCATCGAAGCCGCCGCTGCTCGCTATGCCCAACTGGACATGGATGCCGTGCTCGAACTGTTGGACTGCTTCGACCGTCTCGACCTGACGAAGGAACTGCACCACATCACCGCGCGGACCCTCGTCCTGGTCGGTGAGAACGACATCCTCAAGCCCCGCAAGTACAGCGAGCGCATCGCCCGTGAAATCCCCGGCGCGGACCTGGTCGTCGTGCCGGGCGCAGGTCATGCCATTTGTCTCGAAAAACCGGCGCTCTTCAATGCCATCCTGCTTGGCTTCCTGGCAGCGGATCAAAACTGACCTACCTGGAAGCGCCCTTTGCAAAAATGGAAAATCACAATAAGAAAAGGAGGTGGTCCCTGCAAGAACATATCCAGTTTTGTTATTCAAGATCAAACCAACCCTATCTACTCTAAGGAGGAGTAATCTCATGAAAACAGCTCGTTTCTTTTTGATGATCGGCGTTGCTCTCTCGCTGATCCTCTCGGCCTGCGGCCCCACTGCAACCCCCACTGCTGTCGTGACGGAACCGCCAGCGACTGAGCCGCCTGCCACCGATGTCCCCGGCTTCACTTGCGCTGAACCCATCAAGGTCGGTCTCATCACCGATGCTTCCGGCGCGCTGGCCATTTACGGCCAGATGATCCTGCGCTCGTTCATGCTTGGCATGGAATATGCCACTGGCGCTCCCGGCACGGCTGGCGATGTCTTTGATTTCACCACGGTGCAGGAAAACACCTTCATGCTTGGCGACTGCCAGATCATCGTCTACGTAGCCGATGACCAGAGCACCCCCGACACCACCGCCACCATTGCCCGCGAGATGATCGAAGTCAAGGGTGTGGACATTTTAGTTGGCACGGTCTCCTCGGGCGCGACAGCCACCCTGCAAGGGATTGCTGCCGAGAACCAGATCCCACTGATCGTGGCTCCGGCTGCGGCCAACGATATCACCGGTGTCAACTTCAACGAGTACACCTTCCGCGTCAGCCGCAACAACTACCAGGACGCCATGAACCTGTGCGCCTACCTGCCCACGCAGTACAGCACCTTCGTCCAGATTGCCCCGGACTACGCCTTCGGGCGCGGCTCGGCGGCGGCTTTCCGCGATTCCTGCACGCTCAATGGCGGCACCTTCGTGGCTGATGACATCTTCGCTCCTGCTGATACCACCGACTTCACCCCCTACATGGAGCAGGTGAAAGCCTCTGGCGCTGAGTCTTGGATCGTGACCTGGGCTGGCGGCGGTTTCATCGCCATGATGCAAGCGGCGGCCGATCAGGGCGTCAATGAGACTATGTTCCTTGGATCGACCTTTATTGACAATGCCTTGATGCCGATCTTCTTCCCGAACGCGGTCGGCTCCACCTCTGGCATCCTGTATCACTACACCGCCCCGGATAACCCGGTCAATGGCTGGCTGGTCTTTGAGACCGAAGCCCGCTACGGCCTCCCGCCTGATCTATTCGACGCGGATGGCATGAACGCGGCCATCATGCTGGTGGAAGCCATCAAGGCGACCAACGGCGACGTGACCGGTTCTGCGTTGGTGGCCGCCATGGAAGGCATGACCTTCGAAGGCCCCAAGGGCACTGTCTACATCCGCCCTGAGGATCACGTGGCAATCCAGGACATGTACATCCTGACCCTGACCAACGTTACCGACCCGGAGTTCAAGTTCTACGAATACGTCAGCACCAACCGCCCGGAGCCTCCGTGCTTGCTGCCTGAGGCTCTCAAAGATCGCTGTGGCACCTTACCTTATGGGAGCCTTGGCGGTCAGTAAATAACCATCCGTTCGTTGGGGCGGGCGCAATCATTGCGCCTGCCCCGTTTTGCTATTATTATTTCATTATCTTGAAAGCCAACCCTGCGAGAAAAATCTATGGATGGTTCAATCATTCTTGAAACGAAAAACCTGCGCAAGGAATTCGGCGCGTTGGTTGCCGTGGACAATGTTGACTTACGCGTGCAGGCCAATACGGTCCATGCCATTATTGGGCCCAACGGCGCGGGGAAGACCACCCTCTTCAACCTGCTGAGCAATGCCTTCGAGCCAACCGCCGGGAAAGTGTTCTTTCAGGGGCGGGATATCACTCACTTGCCGACACACCGTATCATTCATCTTGGTATCGGGAGATCCTTCCAGATCACCAATCTGTTCCCCAACCTGACCGCGCTGGAAAACGTCCGCCTGGCGGCGCAGGCGCTGGGAAAGGACAATTTCCGTTTCCTGCGCGCTGCCAGCCACTTCAAACGCTACGAGCAGCGCGCTTGGGAGGCGCTCAATTTGGTAGGGCTGACGGACCGCGCCCTGATGCCAGCGCGCGCCCTGCCGCACGGCGATCAGCGTAAACTCGAACTGGCCATAATCCTTGCCCCCGATCCCAAACTACTCCTGCTCGATGAACCTACTGCCGGCATGGCTGCCGAACAAGTCCCTGAGATGATGAACCTTATCAGTCAGATCAACAAAACCAGCAGTAAAACCATCATCCTTGTGGAACACAACATGAGCGTTGTCATGAATATTTCAGACCGCATCACCGTCATGCACTTGGGACGCGTCCTGGCAGAGGGGACGCCGTCAGAAATCGCGGCCAATCCCGAGGTCCAGAACGCTTACCTGGGAAAACTATATGGCGACATGAAAAAGAGGGAGGCCTAGCCGGGAATGGAAACCTTACTCGAAGTTCGCGACGTCCACACCTTCATCGGCCAATATCACATCCTCCAGGGAGTCAGCCTGAAGGTGCGCAAGGGCGGTATAACCGCTCTGCTGGGACGCAATGGCGCCGGGAAAACCACCACCCTCAAGACCATCCTCGGTCTCACCCCGCCCCGGCAAGGGGAGGTGATTTTCGCAGACCAGCCTATCCACGAAATGCGCAGTTTTGACATCGCTGCCCTCGGTATTGGGTTTGTCCCCGAACAACGTGCCATTTTTCGTGACTTGAGCGTCGAGGAGAACTTGAAGATAGCCGAACGGAAACGAGGCGACCTGCGCCGGAAACAGGAGATGATCTTCAGTCTTTTCCCGGACCTCCAGCGGCTGATCCACCTGCCCGGTACCCACCTCTCTGGCGGGCAGCAGCAGATGCTGGCGATTGCGCGTGCACTGGTGGCGGATAACCGGCTGCTGTTGATTGACGAACCCAGCGAGGGGCTTGCCCCGGTTATCATCGAGCAACTCATCCTTGCCATCCGACAACTTTCCGCCGAGACCACCATCCTGCTCGTGGAACAGAATTTCATTGTCGCTGGGCAGCTGGCCGAAGATTATGTCATCATTGAAGAAGGGCAATCGGTTAAGACCGGTAAAATGGCCGCGCTGGTCAAGGATGAGCAGATTATTCATCGCTATCTCGGCGCGGCTTAGGAGGATTGCATGACTTCATTTGTACTCTACTTACGCAAAAATCGGACGCTGTTGATCACTGCGTCCGTTCTCCTGCTTCTGTTGCTATTGGCCATTCAAGGAATGGAAACCCAGGATTGGGTGGTGACAGTGTTGCGCAGCCTTTCGGTGGCTGCGGTGACTTTTTTGGTAGCCTCCGGCTTTTCGCTTATCTTTGGCCTCCTTGACGTTCTCAACCTGGCGCAGGGGACGTTGTTCATGATCGGCGCCTATGTGGCATGGACTGTCTATATTCGTCCTGATACATTCATTGATATTCTAACCCCCTTCTGCTTTCTGATTGCCGGTTTCACTCTCCTGCCGTTGTGGGATTTTCTCGCCAGCCGCTTGACTGGCAAGAAAATCTTGGTGCGGCTCTGGCCCTGGGTAGGATTGCTGCTGGCGGGTTTTGTGCTTTTATTTGCCTTGCGCGCCTATCCGATCACCATTTGGAACCCGGGTGTTTATTCCCAGAGTCCGGGCACCTACTCGCTGTTCGCGGATACCGGTACGCGCCTGATTCCCCCGGCGGAAACGTTCGGCGATGGGAGCGCCGTGCTGGTCCTGGGTGGGATTCTATTGGGTAGTTTCCTGCTGGCTTTCAGTCTGGCGGGTTTGCAGAATAACCGCAACGCTGCGCGGGTGCGCAAGAGCCTGCGCCTGCCGTGGGCTTACAGCGTGGCTTTCCTGGCTGTGTTCCTGGTTGGTTTGCTAGTACACCTATTCAATACCCCATTGACGACAGCCATCGTTGGTCTTGGGTCAACCTGGTTATTTTTTATCGCCATCCTCGTTGCCCTGCTAACCGGTGTCCTGCTCGGTAGTCTTATCGAGTCAACCCTGATTCGACCATTGTATTCGCGCCCCATCTACCAGTTGATGATCACACTTGGCTTGAGTGCAGTAGGCATCGAGTTGGTGCGGGCGATTTGGGGACGTCCTGAGTTCACCATGCCGAAACCGGAAATCTTCAACGGGGCAGGCGTCAATTGCCCGGCGACCACGCTGGCAGGTGTGTTCCAGGATCATTGTTCCACCATCCTGTTCATGGACAGCCGCATCCGGGTCTATAACGAAATATTTATCCCGCTTGTTGGGCTGATCGTCCTGATCGGAATCTGGCTGTTACTCCAGCGCACCCGTATTGGAATGATCATCCGCGCCGGGGTCCAAGACCGGGAAATGGTGGAAGCCCTGGGGATTAACGTCCGGCGCGTGTTCACCTTCGTCTTTGCCCTTGGGGTGGGTATGGCTACTTTGGGCGGTGCGTTGGCTGGACCCTCAATGGGAATCTCCACTGCCATGGGCGAGAGTCTGCTGCTAAATGCGCTCATTGCCCTGGCGATAGGCGGTCTCACCAGTTTCCCGGGGGCAGCGGTCGGTTCGCTGCTGGTCGGACTAATGCAGCAATTTATCATCAAATATGGACAGATTGGTATTCAATTGCCATTTCTGGCCGAACCGTTTAAGCCTACCCCGCCGCTTGTCCCGGCTTCAACCGTACTATTGATGGTTATCATCCTGTTGGTCATGCCGCGCGGCTTGCTCGGACGGAAGGAATAGGACACGATGAACCAAGCATCCATCTCACCTTCTAAATTCAGCAGCCGGTTCAAATCATTTTTCCGCGGCAATCTGGGCGGTTGGATTGTAATTCTGGCGATGGTCCTGTTGCCTTTTATCACCTCGCTGATTAGCGGGCAGTCTATTTCCAACTTGCTGGCCAATGAGTCTGGCATGGCCAAGTTCGTACAGGGGCTGGCAATCGAAATATTCATTCTGGCCCTATATGCCCTCAGTTATGACCTGATCCTGGGTGTGACGGGCCTGCTCTCCTTCGGCCACGCCATGTTTTTCGCCGTCGGCGCTTACCTGACCGGTATCCTGCTTAAAAGTTTTGGCTGGTCGCTATGGGCTACCCTGGGGATGGTGCTCGTCGCCGCCATCATTCAGGCTATCTTGTTCGCCGTTGTCTTGCCGCGCGTTCAGGGCGTGACCTTTGCCCTGGTTACGCTTGGCATCGCCTCCGTCTTTTACATTGTCATCCAGTCGCACGAAATGAGCGCCTATGCCGGCGCGGATGTCGGTCTACAGGGTGTGGTTGCCCCGGAATTCATCAACGCTGCCGACCACAGGATGCGCTTTTATTTCGTTACCCTGGGCTTGTTGATAGGGATGTACCTTTTATACAAACGCTTCGTAAACTCTCCCACCGGGCGCGTTTGTATCGCCATCCGCGAGAACGAGAAACGCGCGCTCATGTTGGGCTACAACACTTTCTATTTCAAGTTGATCGCCCTGACGCTCGCCAGCATCACAGCGGCGTTGGCTGGCTGCCTGCATGCCCTCTTCCAGCCAATCGTCAGTCCGCACACAGCCAGCATGGGTTTTACGATTGCCGCCTTGTTGATGACCCTGATTGGTGGTGTAGGCACGTTGAGTGGGGCGCTGGTCGGCGCGGCCATCTACCGTCTGCTGGAATATGGTCTGAAGAATATTTTCGGAGAGCAGGCTACGTTCCTGCTGGGTGTCGTCTATGTGCTGATTGTGCTGTTCCTGCCTTACGGAATCATCGGTACCTGGAAATTAAGAGCCTTGCAAATCCGTTCCGGGTGGCAAAGATTGATCGGGCTTGTCACAGGGAAACCCAAGCAGGCATAGAAAGTCAGGTTTATTGGGTAAGGAAGATCGCACACAGGGCTGCTCAAAAGCCGCCTGCAAGTCTTCCACGATTAGTCCTCTTGCATAAGTGAGAAGTGTGCCATAATTGGCACATGAGATACGAGACGATCAAATCACTGAGAGATGAAGAATTCAAGCGACTGACTGGCGTTAGCCGGGAGACATACGAAAAGGTGCTGACGGTGGTCCAGAGAGACCTGCGAGAATTTGGTCGGCGGCCGAAGGTGAGCCGATCAGACCAACTGCTGATGACTTTGATGTACTGGCGAGAATATCGCACTGAGTTTCATATTGGGATCACCTATGGTGTCAGTGAGTCGACGGTATGCCGGACAATCAAGAAAATTGGCCCAACTCCATGCCAACAGCCAAACACCTGCCAAGAATTCAAAGCATCATCCGCTCACACCGGAACAGAAAGCCGCTAATCGCGAACTGGCTCGCAGGCGCATTCTCGCAGAACATGTTATTCGCAAGTTAAAGATCTTCCGCATCCTGAGTGAGAGATATCGCAACCACCGTAAACGTTTCAAACTGCGCTTCAACCTGATTGCGGCCATCTATAACGTGGAACTCAAATCCGATGTTCCATAGACTTTTGCAAGAGGTCTATTATAAGACTTGGTTCGGACTTGGGATCTTAATGGAATTGGCTCTCGTTTCAGAATCAACCTCCTGAACCACACCCAATTATAGATTGAATCTCAATCCCACCGTACAACCTAAAATCCTCACCAAACCATATGTTGCCAATAGATATGCATATTCGCATTCATGGAGCCCGGGAGCAAAATTATCAGGGTATGTGATGTGGACTTCCACGAGAGCCTGTCAACCATGACGGGAGCCTCGGGCTCCGGCATGACCTCGCACAAGGGTTGCACGGAATCACACTGGTTTCTCGTCATGGGGGTATCAAGAGCGCAGAACAAGTCATATAATAGACGTATGGTCAAGTTCAAAACTGTCGCCTCCGTGGCCGCTATCCTCACCTTCATCAATGCCATGTTCTTTCTTATTTTGCCTGCATTCAGTTTATCCCTGCTCGGGATGCTCGCGGACGATACCGGGGTCCTGGTGACTCGCATGTCCGGGGCCTGCGCCCTGGGCCTGGCCGCCATCACATGGAGCCTGCGAAAAACGGCTCTCCCCGAACATAAGTTTGGGATAACGGTTGGAAACCTGGTAAGTTTTGGCGCGCTGATCTTTGTCGATCTGGAAGGACTAATTCGAGGAGTGATCAATCCCCTGGGTTGGTTAATTCTTGCGGCGGATGTGCTGTTGTTTGTGGGATTCACATTGACAATCATAACTGGCGGGGGGCAACGGCGCTGACTCCCCCACCCCTGGGGGGAAAACCAAGGATGTTGCCTAACAAAAACGTTAAGCCTTCATGCGAGATTTGCAATCTATTTCGTACTCCCCTCTCTATATACTTATTATAGAAATGAGATATAGAAAGGAGTATTTGAATGAATCTACCTGAAATTAGCGACTTCGTTTCGGAAACCCAGGAGAATGCGAATTTCCTCAAAAAACTATTCTACCCGCGCATTAAGATCTTTCTCTGGGTTGGACTCCTGGGCTTGCTCGTCGCGATCCGCTTGATTGTCGTGTAAACCCCAGCTCTATTCTGCCATCCAATCCTCACGACTGGCCCTGTCGTGGGGTTTTTTGGCGTGCAAGGGGGATAGAAATTAATCCTGTGAAGCCCCTTTATTATTAATCATGTTTTATAATGGTTGGAATAATAGGTGTCGAAACAAATGGGCCCTGAAACAGTGAAACCAAGCGATTCGGAAGTCATTGAAGTCTTCACAGAACTTGCACCCAGATACGCCCAGGTGGTCAATAAAGAATTGAAGCGTTTCTGGGGATGGGGGTACCAGGACTTCATCGAGCGAGTGCTTCATTGCATCCCTGCCACGCACGAAGCGATTCTCCTGGACATCGCAACAGGCACGGGGAGCATTCCGCTTGGCCTCCTGGAGAAGGGTTTTGATCCCCGGAACATCCACGGATTGGATATCACGTACGCCATGCTCTCGCTCGCAAAACGAATTATGGGAAAAAACTATACTGGGATTCACCCCCCAAACCTAGTGTGCGGATCTGGAATGATGCTGCCCTACCGGGATGCCGCTTTCACGAATATCATCTGTGGGCTGGCCACTCACCATATGCAGGTCAGGGATCTCGTCGCTGAATGTTCCCGGGTGTTACAGGAAGGGGGGACGCTTCTGGTAGCGGATGCGGGTGGTTCTCTGTATTGGAAAATCCCTGGTGTAAAGCTCCTCCTGCGGGTTGCCGCTTACATATACTTTTCTCTGAATGAAAATCGGAAAAGGGCGTGGGCTGAAGCGAAGGCAGTATCGAATGTTCTCTCCCCGGAGGAATGGGGTTCGATGCTTGCCGGAGCACATTTTCACAGGATCACGATCGAGAAGATGAAATCACGCTTCTTTTTTGTTCCATCCCCACTCATAATTCAAGCGAGCAAGGCATAAAGGAGCAGCGTCAGATGAATAACTCCTATAAATTAATCGAAGAAGGCAGAAAAGACGAGCTGTGGAAGAAACACTGTGGGTTTCTTGGATTGAGCAGGGAAGAATTCAAAGAGATCCAGGAACGGCTCATGCGTGAGCAGTTGCAATTGCTGGGAGGCTCCAAGCTAAGCCAGGCGATCTGGAAAGGAATCATCCCATCCAGCATTGAGGAATTTCGAAGAATCACGCCGTTGACGACCTATGCAGATTATGAGAAATTCCTCAAGGACAAGAACGAAGAAGTCCTGCCTGTAAAGCCGTTCACCTGGGCGCGTACATCGGCCCGAAGCAGCCAGGATCCAAAGTGGATCCCGTATACCCAGACCATGTACAACCACCTGAGTGATCCGGTCATCGGCGCCATGTTGATGAGTTCTTGTTCTGAACCCGGAGACGTGCGCCTGGAGAGGAATGACAAATTCCTCATGGCAACGGCACCCCCTCCATATGCTTCCGGCTACATCAGCCGGTCCACCAAGGACAATCTGGAGGTGATCTTCCTGCCGAAACTGGAAGACGGGGAGAAGATGTCTTATGGCGAACGTGTTGCCACTGGTTTTAAATTGGCCATGCGGGAAGGCCTGGATTATTTCATGGGCATCTCGGTTGTGCTCGCCAGGATGGGAGAGCAATTCGAACAGCAATCCCAAAATTCAAAACCATCCAAAGCCCTGCTCAATCCGGTGGTTTTATGGAGAATGCTGAAGGCGCTGTTCATCTCAAAGATCAACAAACGGGGTATCCTCCCCAAGGATATCTGGCACCTGAAAGGCATCATGTCGGGAGGCACCGATACGGAGATCTACCGGGACCGGATCGAACATTACTGGGGCAGGAAACCGCTCGAGGGATTTGCCTGCACGGAAGCCGGGAACATGGCCATGCAAGCCTGGAATTATAAGGGCATGATCTTCTTCCCGGACAATGCTTTCCTGGAATTTATTCCCATGGTCGAGGTGGAAAAGAACAAAGCAGATCCTGCTTATACACCAAGCACTGTCCTGTACAACGAATTAGATCTGGGCGTCTATGAACTGGTCTTTTCGAGCTTCCATGGTGGAGTTCTGATGCGCTACCGGATTGGCGACCTGTTCGAAGTCATCGCCAACGAGGACGCGGAGATCGGTTCAGGATTACCTCAGATGAAATTCTTTTCACGCGCGGACGACCTCATCGATATTGGCTCCTTTTTCAGGTTGACCGAGCGGGATATATGGAAAACCATCGAAGCCAGCGGGGTTGCTTATGTGGATTGGATCGCTCGAAAGGAAATCCAAGCCGGAAATCCTGTTCTCCATCTCTATATCGAACCCAAACCGGCAAATACCCAGACTGCCGAAGAAATCCATGCGGCGCTCGATCGGGCTTTCGTCTCACGGTTTGCGGATTATCAGTCGTTGAAAGATATGCTTTCAATTAACCCCTTGCTGGTCACCCTGATACCAGTCGGCTCGTTCACGGCGTATATGCAGGCGAAAATCAAGGCCGGGGCAGACCTGGCTCACTTGAAACCGCCCCATATGAAACCGTCCGATGCGGTCTTGAAGCTGCTACTTTCTGCGGATCAATAAGTAAACCGCTTATGCACTGGAATGCGGGCACGCTGATTTCCCTGGTTTCAACCGTTCTCTATGGGGCGATCTTTGGTTTGGTTGCCTTTTCAAGGCCGCGCAATCAACTGCGCAGGATATTTGCTCTTTATTTATTGGCGATGGTGCTGTGGTCGAGCAGCGCTTTCCTGACCACCTCCGGCCTCGTGAACGTCCTGACCTGGTTCAAAATCATGGCGGCCTCCCCGATCGCGATGATGGTGGGGATATTCTACTTCGTGCAAACGTTGTTCGGTTTGAGACGCAAGTGGGCGCCTCTCACCGTTTTCTATGCAATCCTGGCCGTTGCATTCACGGTCTTCTCGGACCTCGTGGTACTTTCCGCGTCTCTCTCCCCCTCCGGCGAGTTGCATTACGAGTTGAACACCCCTGTTATAGTTTTGCTGGCCGGGGTGGGATATTTCCTGATCGTCGTCAGCCTGGTGGACCTGATCAAAGGCTTGAAACATACCCAGGACGCCAATCACCGCCAACGACTGAGATACCTGGTCATTGGCCTATCCATCACCATCGTGTCGACAGCAGCAAACTTTACAGAACTGGGAAAATATCCGATCGATGTGGCGGCCAATGTCCTCACGGCCATTCTGATTGCCTACGCCATCCTCCGCCATAATTTACTTGACATCAAGGTTGTCGTCCGTTTGGGGATCCTCTATTCCGTTATCACCGCGATATTGGGCTCCATTTATTTTCTGGTCATATCGCTGGTGTTGAACATATTCAACCTCCTTGCGGGGGAAGAACTCCTCCTTATTTCGATCCTCGTTGGCGCCCTCTCCGGGTTCATCCTGACCCCGCTCCGAAACCTGACCCAAACCTCGGTTGACCGTTTGTTCTACCGGGAAAAATATAATGCCGGGCTCATGCTCCAGCGACTCAGCCAGACGACTGTATCCGTCCTGGATCTGGACGCGGTCGCAGATCTTGTGCTCTCGGAAATAATCGAAACCCTTCACATCAACCATGGAGCAATCATGGTTAAAAGCATGAAAGGTGGATATTTCCGGGCGCTTGCCCAGCGCGGAGAGACTCATGGAATGAATTTGGCGTTTGAGGCTGACCACCCGATCGTTCGATGGATGAAACTACAAAACAGAATCCTGACCAAGCATGACCTTTCGATTCATCCAACCTTCAAGGCCTTGTGGGGAAAGGAACGTCAGGATCTGGCGAGATTCCAGATCGAATTATTCATTCCTCTCCTGTTCAAAGGCGACCTGGTTGGTTATATTGTTCTCGGTCCGAGGCGATCCGGACAACCTTATACCAGTGATGATCTGGTGTTCTTATCCACGCTGTCCAACCAGACGGCAGTCACTGTCGAGAACGCCCGCCTGTTTGATGAATTGGAAGAGACATTTGTTCAAACCGTGAGCGCCTTGGCAAATGCCATTGACATTCGCGACTCATATACAAGCTCACATAGCCAGGAGATTGCCGGTTGGGCGGCGAAAATTGCCGAAAAGATAGGCTGCAGACCCGATCAAATAAAATCCGTCTATTGGGGGGGTGTGCTTCACGACATCGGCAAGATCGGCATTCCTGACGAGATCCTTAGAAAAAAGACATCGCTCGATAGGCCTGAGTGGGATATTATTTACCAACACACGCGGCGGGGAGCGGAGATCATCGCCCCAATCAAGAAGCTGGAAGCCGTAGCGCCAATCATCGCCAGCTCCCATGAACGCTACGATGGGCTGGGGTATCCCATGGGCATCAAAGGGGAGGAAATCCCGCTGGGTGCGCGCATTGTGGCGGTGGTAGATTCTTTCTCCGCGATGATTAGTGAACGGCCGTATAAAAAACCGTATACGGTAAACAAAGCCATCCATGAGTTGAAACGAAATATCGGAAAAATGTACGACCCCGCGGTCGTCCAGGCTTTCCTGGAAGTCCTCGAAATCGATGCTTCCCAGATCGATTCGTGAATCGTGAGCACACAGGGGCCTGCCATCTGAAAGAAGGCAATGAGCATGACACAAAAACCAATTTCCAGAGGGGAAAATGCGGGGAAGCTGCTTGAAGAATCTGAGATTCGCTACCAGCATCTGCTAAAAACGACCCTGGATGGAATACTCGTAGTAAAGGGCGATCCAGTCAATCCATTTTTCAGGATTTACTGAGAAAAGAGACCATTCGTTATAGTGATATCTCCCTGCGAACCAAAGACGGCCGTTTGATCCATGCCGAACTGATCTGTACCGTTTATCGAGTGGGTCGTAGGAAAACCATCCAATGTGTCCTTCGTGACATCACCGAGCAGAGGCAGGCACTAACTCTACAGGATGCAATCTACCGGATCGCTGTTGCGGCGGAGACAACCAAATCCTTGAATGATCTGTTCCCGGAAATCCATGAAATTATTTTATCGGTTATGCCTGCTGAAAATTTTTACATCACTCTGTACGACGAAAAACAAAACCTCCTGCGCTTCCCTTATTTCAAGGACGCTCTTGACGAGCCTTACATAGATGAGATTGAGCCTGGGAAAGGATTGACCGCCTACGTTCTCAAGACCGGGAAATCTCTGCTCTGCACCCAGGCGGTTCATGATGACCTAGAACGGCAGGGGAAAGTGGTCCTGCTCGGGGTGCCGTCTGCCATCTGGCTGGGTGTGCCGCTGATCATTGAGGAGAAGACCATTGGCGCCATGGTAGTTCAGCACTATACCGATCCGCAGGCCTACGGGGAGCGGGAGCAGCACATGCTTGAGTTCGTCTCTTCCCAGGTTGCCCTGGCGATCTCCCGCAAGCAGGTCGAAGATAAACTGAGGCACATGAGCACCCATGACATGCTGACAGGCCTCTTTAACCGTACCTTTTGCGATGAAGAAATAGCACGCCTCCAACGAGGGCGTCAATTCCCAGTTAGCATCGTGATAGCGGATGTGGATGACCTAAAAAAGACAAACGACTTGCGGGGACACGCCGCCGGAGACGACCTGCTTATATCCGTTGCAAAGGTGCTGACCACTGCCTTTCGACGCGAGGATATGGTAGCGCGCATTGGCGGGGATGAATTTATCGTGCTCATGCCGAAGACAGCCGCGGCGGTGGCGGATGAAGCCCTTCGACGGGTGCGCGGCCTGTTAGTACTGTATAACGCCGCTCATGTAGAGACTCCGCTGCATCTATCGCTTGGTGTTAGCACAGCTCAAAAAGGCACTCCCCTGGCAGAGGTGCTCAAGGAAGCAGACCGGAGCATGTATGCAGAGAAACAAAAACACTCCGGGCCAAATTCCCAAACAGCGCCGTAACAAGGAGATGATTGAGAGTTCAATCGCTAAGCTAGACTTTATCCATTCAATTGTCCATATTCGGCCAGCTAAATCGGCTGTTTCCCCGGTATTTATCGGTACTTGAGCCCTTTTTGCAATGTCGCTGCCCGTTTGGAAAGTCCGTAAATGTGTTTATTTCTCAAGGTTAAGCCAATTTCCCGGTGAATCTGCCGATAAATCCTTTTTCAAAGAATGGATAAAGTCTAGGAAAGAACGGTTATACACTTCCCTTACCGCAGACAATGGTTCACAATTCGTTCGGCAATATCGAAATGCGTCACCTGTTGCAACCCCTCCCAGGCGGGCATGCTGTTGACCTCCAGGATGAACAGGTCACCCGATGTACTGCGGAGCAGGTCCACACCACAATACTCCGCCCCAAGAATCTGCGCAGCCTTCAGGCTGGCTTCGCGCACATCGTTGGACGGTTTGTAAGCCACCGGCTGACCCCCTGCTGCAATGTTTGTTTTCCAACTATCAGCAATCCGTTCCATGGAGGCAACGCATTCCCCTCCTACAACCAGCACACGCAAGTCGCGGTTGCCATGCGGGATGAACTTCTGCAAATAATACACATAACTGCCGAGTTGCAGCGCTTTGAACACCCTGCCGGCAGTCTCAGCATCCGAAACACGCACCATCCCCACCCCACGGCTGCCGAACAACGGCTTGACCACCACGTCGCCCCCCAGTCTATGGTAAGCGTTGAATGCTTCGTCTGTCCCTTCCATCACCAAAGTTTCAGGCACGGGCAAGCCAGCACTCTGCAGCAGGGAAAGTGTATAGTATTTATCCACCATCTTTTCGATGGCATAGGGGGAATTGAACACTTTCATCCCAGTGTTCTCGAGTTGGTGGAGCGCATCCATGCGGAAAATGATCTGCTCCAGGCTGCCTCCCGGCACTTCACGCACCAACGCCCTTTCAAAGCGGGAGAGAGGGATATTCTCCGACAATACTTCAAGCGGGGAGCCCAACCTGGCCTGCAGGCGATTAACATTTGCAAAGAGGGTTTCCACCTTTCGTTTCTTCAAAGCGCGCAGGAGCGCCCGGCTGTGCCAAGCCTCAGGGGTACCGAAAATGACCATCCGCGTCTTAGCCATCACTCGAGCCTTTCAATGCTTGTACCAGCCGGATCTGATCAATTTGCCCGGCATGGAAGACGTGACCGCTGGTCAGATCAACCAGCGTTGCTTCGGCCGGCGCGAATAGACCAGGATCAATATTATAAAACCCGCCTGCCTTTTTCAGGGTCTGGAGGAAAGGTTTCCCGTAACCGGGGCTTGTTGACGAGGGAAGAGCCTTTACCAACTCCGATAGTTCCTGATCCGTGGTTTCCTTGACGGACAACCAGAAGCTGGAGGCGAAAATAACCATGTCATTCGTCTTGCCCAGCGAGGTCAAGTCGTCACCGGTAGGTGCAGCGACCGGGCAGCGTCCCACCCCACTGATTGCCTTGTGCAGGTCGAATCCCAACTGGCGCAGTTTGTGCAACCCGGTCTCGACGGAACGTGCTGCAATCTGGGCTGAACCTGCCAGGCTGGAAGTAGGGGCTACCAGGACCGCGAGATGTTCAGCCTTGACCCCGCAGGCGGTTGCGAGGGAAATGCAGACGTCTTCGTCAGGCAAAGCAGGGGCCTCCAGAATCAGGACAGCGCGTTCGGAAGTCTCACTGAAGGCGAACCCCTTTCCGACCTCCAACCTTTTGTTCAATAAACAGGCCGGACCCGAACCCATGGCGCGGTACTTCCCCATCTCCACCGGCCAGTGGGCAGCCTGGCTCAAGTAGCAGGCATCCAGGGGATGGTCGCTTTGGGTCACGACCCACACCCAGTGAATTCCTCCCACCTCTCCCATTTCCAGCCTGGCGCTCCCCAGGCCAGACATGCCGATTTTGGCCATCAACAAGCCTGCTTGTAATCCGCCAGCTGCCCTGACCCCGAAATCAAAGAGCAAGGTCCCACAATCCGCCTGATTGAAATGGATCCCGAACTGTTCTCTCCGGTCAATTGTTTGATGTAGTTCTTCCCAGGCACGCTCATTCAAATTCATCATAGACCAGAATCTCTCCTTTGCCCATTTCGAGGGGATCGCCCGTATAACGTTTTGGCGTCATCCGTGACCATTCCTCCGGAACATGGACGTTTATTTTTCCTAACATGACAAGACAGATCTTCAACCACTCGGTATCCGCCTCCCCGGCAGATTGAAAGCCGGGCAACATGCCGGATATCTTCCCGGCCACCAGGCTGCCGCGTTTCATACCGATCCCGGCGTATTTTCCCAACCGCCCTGCGCAAAGAAATGTACCGGCATTCATGCGCGCGGCGCAAAATTCACCGACATCCCCGGCCGCATAGATCAAACCGCGGCGCATCCCTGCCCCTGCTTCCCGCCCCGCATTTCCACCAATCAGAATTACCCCTCCAGTCATGCCGTCCTTCTCGCCGGGGGAATTCGCGCCGCACCAATCTCCCACATTGCCAGCGGCGCGGATCTGGCCTCCGTGCAGTGCGAGGCCGAGGCAGTCGGCGGCATTCCCCAGGATTTCAATCGTTCCACCGTTCATCTCTTCGCCCGTACCGTAACCCGCGTCCCCTTCGACCACCATCGTTCCAACACCCATGCACGTGCCGACGCGTTCCAGGTTGGAAGTCTCACCCCGCAAGCTCAGTCTGTCCTGACCTTTCGATGAACACCTCACGCGGCAAACATCCCCCAACCTGACCTGCCGCCCGGAGACAACCACCGGAAGGCGCTCGATCTCAGCCTTCGTCCGACCGAACACCGTCTCAGGCAAGATACCGGACAGGTCCACCTGGGATGAACCTACCGCCGGAAAATCGAGACAAACCCTCAAGGTCAGGTCTCCTCCAGAATTTTATGCAGGTACAGGTGGAACGGCCCCCACTTTCCGCCATAGTTCCCTGCCGTGATGCGAATCACACCCGGCTGGCAAGCTGTCAGGAGCGCTGCCCGCATGGCCTTCTTCACAACCTCCTCGCTCAACCCATCTATCACCACTTCGTAGACAGCCAAAGCGTCCGGGGAGAGTTGAGTAGCCACCCGGCTGCGCAGCGTGGGGCAGTAGACTTCGTTCGTAGAGGCGCGCACGTTTTTATACTGTGAACCGGGCTTGCTCGGGCTGCGGCAAATACCGCCGGGAAAGGGTGCGATGGCACCCGGTACGGAACGCACGGCCTGCACGGCGCTTTCCGCGGCGCCCAAAAGTACTGACCTTTCCCGGCCGATAATGATCAGGTTCCCACCGCCCACGCCCAGACCCAAACCAAAAGACTCTTCCACCACAAACTCGCCGTCAGCGACCGGGATACGCCAATAGCGCTGGTCGCCAAATTTCTTGCTGGCCTGGAAGCCATCGCCGAAATAACGCAGGCGTCCACCCACTTTGACAAATTTTTCGACCTGTAAGCCGTTAAAACAGGCGGAAGTCGCCGAAGGGAGTATCGCCTGCCCGATGCGCAGAAACAGGTGCTCCTCCAGCTTTTCCGGCGAATGGCTGAACAACAGGACAGCCTGGCCGGGACGCCCATCCGGCGTCTGATCGGGTGGCAGTGCGCCCTCCAGGCCAGATTCACAGGCGCAGCCGATGATCGAAAAAGCCAGTCCAGCCGCCGCCTCCGCTGCCTGCAATGCCAGCCGAGGGGTATCGGCGGTAATGACCAAACGGCTGACCCACATGGGGAATGCCTCGGCGAACGTATCCTCAATCAGGACACCTTTGATCTGCATGGCACCTCCAACATCCCCGCTATCGGTCCAAGCCCCAGAGCATAATGCTCCGGCTGGACAGTGACGATTTTAGATAAATTCCGCTGGATGAGGGGCAGTCGTTCAAAATCCCAGGCAGGTCTCACGACCAGGATATCCCCCTCGCCCAGTTGAACGATCCTGCCCTCCCGGACAACGATTTTCCCGCCTTTCATAACCCAGGCAGGCTGGGAGAACATTGCCTGTATATCAGCCTGCCTGCGATAGCAGCGAATATCGGCCCGCGCCCCAACCCCGAGATGACCGCGGTCCGACAGGCCGAGTGCCCGGGCCGGGCCCCAACTGGTCATGGCGAAGATTTCGCCCAAGGTATATTCACGCTTCACGGCAGCCAGACCGGTCTTCTTCGTAGCCGCCCTGTGAACCTGTTTCAAAGCTTCCCGGCGAGCCGCGCTGCTCATCAGCCAGGCGATCACTTGCGGATAGGCTGTGAAAGGTCCCCCATTGGGATGGTCGGTCGTCAGGAACATCCGCGCCGGGTCCGGGAAGCGCAATAAAAGTTCCAGCCCGGTAGCCCACTGGACTGCACTCGCCGGGCTCTTGGCCAGGTAGGCCAGGGGCAGGACACTGTTCCCGCCTTCCCCTTCCACCTGGCGGCTGATCCACGGCTGCCCGGTCGCGTTGCGAAGGTGACTCGCCGCGCTGGTATCCGCGGTGACAGCCAGCGCTGTTCCAAACAAAACCTGTCCCACATCGAAAGTAAGCTGATGGTAAGGCTCGATGCAGCGGACGACCTGCCCGGCTGCTGAAGAATATCCGCATCCATCGTCGTCGCCATAGGCATAAAACTGGATGTGGCACAGGTGGGCACGCTGGCCATCCAGCACTCGCACCGTCTCGCAGAATGAGGCGGAATTCCCCGGTCGGCCGAGCTGACCGGCATGCAGGTGGACCGGGTGAGGCAGGCCCATTTCGTTGACAAGTTCCACCACCATGCGGATGATCTTGCGCTGCGTCAGGTCGCCCAGCCCGATCGATTCGTCCAGGCCGGGAGTCGGCCGGTTCGCTTTCCAGGCGATCCCGCCCCCGGGGTTGACCAGCTTGACCGCATAACCGCCAGATACCTGTAACAACCAGGAAAGCGTATCACGGATATTCCCCCGGTCACCGGCTGCCAGCGCCTTGAGCAGCAACAAATGATCGCCCATCAGGGTGTAGGTGCCGCGGTCCAGAACCTGCATACTCTCCAAATCAGCAAGAGTGGAGCGGGCAAACAACGGCGAACTGGCCGCGTCGAAAACCGTGGTATATCCCAAGCACAGATAACGCTCGGCGGCTTCTTTTGCCGGAGGTGTCAGCAGGTCCAGCGCGGCCGCGTCAGGAAGGAGGAATCGACGCGCCGCATTAAGGCCGTAACCGGCAACGTGGGCGTGAATCTCCACCCCGGCCGGAGCGACGATCATGCCGCGCCCATCAATAACCTGCGGCTCGGCCCCCTCTTGTGGAGGGGCAATAATACGCCCATTATCCAGCCATAGATCGCGCACTTCTCCATCAATGCCGTGCGCCGGGTCGTAAATTTCAGCGCCTCGGATCAGGATCATACTCGAGGTCCCTCTGAGGCCAGGTCTGCCAGGATTGCATTGGCTGTAGGTCGCTCCATCGGCATGATAGGCTGAAGTGCAATTGGGACACCGTCCAGGCGCTGAACCTGCCCCGAGACATCAATTCCCGCTTGAGCGACCGGTAACCAGTCATGCGGCCTCCAGGAGGGTGCCAGCGGGTCAAGCAGGATTGTCCTGTTCTTTTCAAGCCTGGCAAACGTCTGTTCGGAGAAGTGCCTGGGCCGCCCGATGAGCAGGCAGAGGTCAGGCCAATCCATCTGAATAAGCCTCTCTGCCTGCCATCTGCGCGGAGAATAGCCGACACTCTTGGCCTTGAAGCGCACATTAGGAGGAAATCCGGTTGCAAACAGAAGTGTTTCCACCACTCCAGTATTATTGGATGCCAATGAAAGATATTGTGCATACCATCGTCCCGTGCGGTTGAGGTCATTCAGCCAGAGCAGGAATTCAGTCGTCACGGGTAAACCCGCTTCCAGCCACTTGGGACCGAAGAAGACCACCCCGGAAGTAGCTTTCTGGATCTGGGCGGCAATGTCGGTATAGAAGTCTGGAATATTCTCCCCCCTCTCCTCGTTCCCCAACCGGAGCCAGCGAATGGCTTCGAGAGGGTCCGGCGGATCGAGAAAGATGGCCTGCGAGAGAAGGTTCTTTTGGATCATCTCGCCCAGGCGAGGGTGCGACTGTCCAGGTTCTACCCCGCACAGCACCACCTGTTCGAGGTTGCGCAACTCGCCCAGAGTTCCGGTCAGGAAACCCGCCGTCTTCATAGCCAAAGCAAACATGCTGCCAGTGTATTCCTCTGCGCAGGTCAAGATGGCGGAGAACTTTTTCGAGAATCGGATGGCGCCTTCAACCGCTTCCCGGTCCAAGTCAGCTGAGAGCACCACAAGCAGCCTGCTCGCTGCCTCCAATGAAAGACGCACCGCCTGTAAAGCAGTCCTTGTCTGGGATTGTTTCCTTGAGGCAGACAAACCTGAAATCGCATTTGCATAACCCATCTGGCCTTTCTCGCACGGTGGGCTGAAATCGGCCAGCCGACCTCCGTCAATGGTCAGACGGAGGTCGGTGCAATGCAGGCTGCAGAATGGACAAGTTGTCCGCAGTTCTTCACCCATTGTTGATAAACTTCCCAAGTGCTTTAGGGTGTGACCTGGAATTGGGTCAGAATCGCATGATCAACGGATGCCTTTGCCTGATCAAGCGCCTCCTGGGGAGTGGCAACGCCCAGTTCGACCTGCTCAACGGCATTCCGCAGGGCAAGGTCGCTGTTTCCAAACGCTGAAAAAATCGGGATTGAGAAGGCGTAGGGGAGCGAATCAAGCGCTGCCTGGCGCAACGGATTATCGGTGATCAGGCTCTCGATCTCAGGCCAATTCAGCGCATCCTCATAGATCGGGATGTAGCCAGTATGGCCTGTCAGGTAGATCGAACTATCCTCGGAAACCATGAATTTCACGAATTCCCAGGAGGCCGCAGTGAGACGTGAATCGTCATTCTTGAATATTACCAGACTGCCTCCGCCCAACGGAACCTTGCGAACCGCGCCGACAGCCGGGAACATGGTCGTTCCCACCGAGAAGGTCGCGCCGGACTGTATGCTGCCGGCCAGGGAGGTCGAACCCAGCATCATCCCCAGCTTGCCAGCCAGGAAGTCGGAGAGAGCTTCTTCATGCTGGTTGATAGGCATGACCTTGTAGGTATTGACCCAATCACCCCACATCTGTAACATGGCGACCGCTTCTGGACTGTTATACAGGAAAAAAGTGCTCAAATACCAATGCGTATCATCGCGAGTATTCAAGCCCCATTGTGTAGGATCGCCACCGGTGTCAGGCCGGATGGTCAAGGCCTGGGCGGCAGCCAGAAGTTCTTCCACGGTCTGGGGTGGGGAGTCCGGATCCAACCCCGCAGCCATGAACAGGTCCCGATTGTAGTACAGGATTGGAACGGAGTTATTGAAGGGCATACTCCATAAGACCCCACCTGAAGTGTTGTAGTCCCAAAAAGCGGAACGAATCGCTTGTGAGGCGAAGCTTTCATCACTGGCAATAAAGTCACTCATCGGCAGGATGGCATCGCTGCCGCCCAAGAGCGGTGCGCCACCCAGTTGGGCGATGTTTGGCAGCGTTCCGCCAGCGATGGCGCTGTACACCTTGGCCATGGCAGTGGTGTAATCCCCCTGGTATGTCCCAACGACTGTAATCCCCGGATGCCCGGCGTTGAACTGGCGGACAAGTTCCTCGATTGCCTCGCCGCTGTCACCTCCCAGCGCATACCAGAATTCCAAGGTGATATTCCCATCCTCATCTACGCTACCACCCCCACCAGCGCCCGTCTGCTCCCCTCCATTGCTAGCGGAAAACAGCAGGACGGTCAGGAGCAGGAAAACCAACCAATGTCTGTTTCTCATCGTACACCTTGCCTTTCTACTCCAAAGCGCTAATAGCTACATGACCAGCGCCATGACTGCCTTCTGGACGTGAAGCCGGTTCTCGGCCTCATCGAAAGCAGCCGAAAGCCATCCGCTGCCGGTAGTCCTGTCAATTACTTCGTTGGCAACCTCGAAGCCGCGGTCGCATGGCAGGCAGTGCAGGTAAATGGCGTGTTTGTCGGCTGTGTCCATGATTCCGGGTGTGCATATCCAATCCTTGTGCTGATCGAAGATCGCCTGGGTCTTCTTGGAGTCTGATTCGCCCACCGGCGGCTGGAAGATCGGTGTGGCGCACCAGGCTTTCGGGTAGACCACATGAGCGCCCTGGATGCCGTCCTCGAAATCGTTGGTGATACGGAAGGAACCACTGCTTGCTTCTGCGTATTGGTTGCACTGTGCCAGGATTTTGGAGTCCAGTTCCATTCCTTTTGGGTGCGCCAGGGTGACTTCCATCCCCATCATTGTGGCGTACAAGATGGCAGACTGGGGCACGGCGCGCGGCTTGTGCACGCTGGGCGAGTACGCCCAAGACATGGTGTATTTGATGCCCTTATAGCCGCCAAACTTCTCCTTGACCGTCAAGGTGTCTGCCAATCCCTGGAAGGGGTGATAGATGTCATCTTCCATATTGAGTACCGGTACATCCGACCAGCGGGCGAATTCTTCCAGCATGGCATGCGCACCGCCATATTCCCAGTCAACCGGATCCCCATAGCAACGGATGGCGATGGCATCCCCCATTCGATCGAGAACACGCGCCACGTCTGAAACGCGCTCGGTTGAGTAGGCTACCTCACGCCCTTCCATGGCCGGACGGTAGATCTTGTCAGGGTCCAGGTAATGGGCATGACCGCCGAGTTGGGTCATTCCGGCTTCGAAGGAGTTGCGCGTGCGCAAAGATTGGTTGTAGAAGATCATGAAGAGGGTCTTGGCGCGCAGCAGATCATCGTGCAGCCTGCCTTTGGCGCGGTCCATCTTCAACTCTTGCGCCAGTTCCAACACTTGCTCGATCTCCTCACGGCTGAAATCGGTTTCCGCCAGGAAGTCCCGGCCACGAAAAGAGGTTGTCTTCATAAATGTACTCCTTTACCTTGAAATGATGAAATTTAGATGTCTTTTAACCCGGTGCTGGCCATGCTTTCCACAAAAGTTTTTTGCACCAGGAAATAAATCAGGATCACAGGAACAGAGATCAGCACTGCCGCAGCCATGTACAGACCCCACTGTGTCCCCCCCTCTCCACTGACAAAGTAACGCAGCCCGATCTGCAGGGTGCGCATATCATCGCGGTTGGTGACGATCAATGGCCACAGGTAGGAATTCCAGTTGCCCATAAAGGCGAATAGCGCCTGGGAAGCAAGGATGGGTTTACACAATGGCAGAAGGATCTGAACCAGAAAACGGAAACGACCGCAGCCATCCAAAATGGCAGCCTCTTCCAGTTCGCGCGGGACGGTCCGGAAGGATTGACGGATCATGAATACCCCAAAGGCATTGGCGAGAAACGGAACGATCAGTGCCTGGTAGTGGTCAATCCAGTTTAGGCTGCGCATGATAAGGTAAGAAGGCACCAGAGTAACCTGGCTGGAGATCATGGTAGTGCTCAGGAAAAGAAGGAACATGGTGTTCTTGCCTTTGAAATTCATGCGGGCAAAAGCGAAGGCAGCCAGGACACACGCGGTCAACTGCCCAATGGTTACCGATACGGCCACGATGGTACTGTTCAGGAAATAGCGTCCAAAAGGGGCCTCCTGCCAGACATCCAGGTAGTTTTCCCACTGCGGCTGCTGCGGAATCCACGTAGGAGGATAGGCGAAGACCTCGGTCTGGCCCTTTAGGGAGGTGACGATCATCCAAATGAATGGGACCATGACAGCCAGTGCGAGTAAGATGACAACCACATACCAGAGCAGGTCCAAGGCAAGTTTCTGGAAACGCGGCCAGTTCATTTTTCCAGATTTTGAGAATCGGGAGGTCCGTGCAGAAGCGTCATTCATAATGCACCTTCCGGTCAATAAAGCGGAACTGAATCCAGGTCAGCAATAAAAGCATGATGAACAACATCACAGCAATTGCCGAGGCCTTTCCCATTTGGAAGAACTGAAAGGCATTCTGGTACAGATAATAGGCCAGGGTTGTGGTGGAGCCGAGCGGTCCGCCCTGGGTCATAACGTCAATCTCGGTGAAGGCTTTGAGTGAATTGATCATCCCGACCGAAAGCACGTAGAAGAGAGTCGGTCCCAGCAATGGCCAGGTGACATGCCGAAAGAGCGAAAGTTGGTTCGCACCATCTATTTTGGCGGCCTCATAATAAGTGCGCGGGATGGACTGCAAGCCCGCCAGAAAAATGATGATGTTGTATCCCATCCCGTACCAGACCCCCATCCCGATCAGGCAAGGCATAGCGAGAAGAGGGTCGCGCAGCCAGCGTTGAATCGGCAAGCCCAGCTCGATCAACAGGCTGTTGAACAAACCGTATTGGGCGGGGTGAAACAACCACAACCAGACCACCGAGACAGCCGTCATAGAGGTGATGGCTGGGAGGAAGAATGTGGTTCGAAAAATACCCACACCTCGCATCCGACGATTTAGCAGCAGGGCGATGAGAAGCGAGACAAATAGGTTAATCGGCACGCCCAGGGCAAAGTAAAAAGTATTCAGGAATGATTTCCAGAAAATAGGGCCTTCAATGGCATCTGTAAATAAATATACATAGTTCTCGAAATCGAAACCCAAGAAGACCGGCTGCATAGGCATATTCCAACGAAATAGACTGATCACCACCGAATAGACTGCCGGAAAGAAGGTGAAGGCAATGAAAATCACCAGGCTGGGCAGCAGGAACAGGTACGCAGCAAAGGTTTCTTCCCCCCAACGACGCCACCAGCGTCTTTTTTGCCCGGCAGGTAAGCGACCCTGTATCTTGGTTTTTGTACTCATTCCAACTCCATCGCAATCGCACGGATGCTGTCGGCCAGGGCCATTGGGATACGCTCAGGTTGCCAATCTTTCAACTGATGCCCTTTCAATTCCAACACAACGATCCCTTTCATCCAAACTTGCTTGATTGCCTGTAACCAGGCCTGATATGGAACATTTCCGTACACCAGCGGGTAATGGTCTGTGCCGGCCGTGTCAACATCATGGAGATGTACATGGACGACCTGTGATAACCATGCCGGTTCAGGCTTTTTTCCTGACCCGTTCAGATAATCATGGCCCATATCCCAGCATACCCGTAACTGAGGGTGATGGAGTTCGGTGATAATTTTCAGCACGTCTTCACGCTCCACCCCCACCTTTATCTGGTTCCTGGTGGCCGGATGATTGTTCTCAAGTGCGAATAGCAGGTTGGGATAGGTTTCCAAAGCCCATTCCAGGAACGCGACCGTATCTGCAAACAAAGCGTCCCGCCCGGCGGGGGACTGTGCGGCTGCCGCATGGATAACGACCGTCTTCGGACCCCCGGCCCGCCGCGCCCAGTCCGCGGCGATATCCAACAGTGGGCGATAATCCAGAACGATCTCTCCCCGACGCTGGCCGGAAAAACCTTCCAGGCTGTGCGGGGGGCGATACGGCGCGTGGAAACTCAACTCCATGCCGATTCCTGCCGCCTCTTCCATCAACGGTCCAAACTCAGCCCACAAGTCCAGGTGGTCATCCAATTCAAATTCCAGTGCCGACAAGCCTGCACAACGCAGGGGGGCGATAAAGTTACCCAGCCCTGTTCCTGTCACCCAGCGGGGATGCATACTAAAACCAATTTTTATGTCGCGCATCGTCTTTTATTCCTGGCTCTTGATAATGTTCACCAAATGTGCCGCTTCAGCCTTGAGGTCAAGGTGATTGACCTTTTCAACCTCGGCAAGCATCTGCTGATCGATTGCAGCGATTCCCTGCCACGCACCGCAAATCGCACCGGAAATTGCCGCGATGGTATCCGTATCCCCACCAATATTGGCTCCGTAGAAAATTGCTTGCATGGGATCGCCCTTTGCAAGGGCAACCAACCCAAATGCCGTGGCAACTGATTCAGCTACCAGCAGATCCACTCCAACATAACGATACAGATCTGCTAGCGCGGTTTCCGGTTGCGGAGCCTGTGAGACGATCTGCAAAGCCAGATCAATGCGACCTTCCAGCGGCGTCCCCCACATCCACTCGCCATGCTTGCGACCCGTGGCTGCGCCCTGTTTGGCTCCCAGGAAAATTCCTTCCAGGGTGCTGTCTTCGATCAGCGCTTTGGAAATCGCAGCCGCAACGGCGGCTCCACCAGAGATCGCCACGCAGGTCCCATGCGTAGGAAGGCAAGCCTCCACAACTTGTTCTATTAACCGGTCCAGGCGGTTGAAGTTCACCAATCCAACGATCACAGCCCGGTAAGAGGCGCCGTTCGTAGCGCCTTTCCTGCCTGTCTGGCGGGGGTCACCGCCCGATCGTAACTGCTCCAGTGCATGGCGAGTACTCGGGCCAAGAACCAGAGGGAGGATCTCGCCGGTACTATCTGCCCATTCCAGCAACTCCCGGGCAACGGCTGCGGCAGTCAGCTGGCCATTGGGAAGATAAGCGTGGGCGATGGCAAGAGCCTGGCCAGTATCATCGGTCATCTGGCCAGGAAGCAGTGCCCTGTGAGGATGACCCTCGGGAGCCAGAACAGGGCGGTCCACCCACCCATATTCCTGTTTGATCTGCTCCGGGGTTAGGAACTCGGTCGGCATACCCAAGCAGTCACCCAGGGCCAACCCAGCCAAGCAGCCGTGCACCCTCTCGAATAAACTCATTTCTCCAACCAGTCCGCGTATTGTGGTAATCGCGCCTTCCGCAAACCGATCAGGACACCGACACCAACAAAGGTCGAGACAACGATGATTACCGTATCCACCATAATCCAGTACGGCAAAGTTGGCACCCAATATTGCCAGGAGAGATTGAACATCCAGTTCACCATGGTATTGGTCATCATGAACTCCCCCGCATGCCCGACGCAGCACATTAGGAATACTGCCGGCCACAACCAAACCTTATGCAGGGTCAGGATGCTCGTACGCACCCAATCTCGCAGCGGTTTGATAAAGATCACCAATAGCGCAATCAGTGAATACGGCAGGGGAACCAGCCACATGCCTGTCTGCCAGGATTGCGGGTTGACGAACCATGACCCAATGATCAAGATTTCCAGGATGCCGGCCAGGACCCATTTATTGGCAAAAAGCAGCCCGGCGACCAGGCCTCCCATTGTAACGGTCAGGAATCCCAGCGGCCCGGCCGAAAAACCGTAGGGATAAAGGATCATTGCGATAATCCCACCGGCTGCATTCGCAATCGCCGCGCCAGGTCCAAGGACCATACCGGAAATGGCTGTCATGATCGCATTAATCGTGATCATTCCGGCCATCCCGGGGACGGGCAGTGCAGGGACAGCGCTGGCTGCAATATAGAGCGCGGCCCAGATGGCCAGGACCGAGATGGGCATCCCCAGGAGCCGGCCTCTCGATTTCCAGGTCCGCGGAGCGGCACGGATTTCAGGCTGGGGTTTCGGAGTAGATGTTGACATTGTGTCTCCTTTCGATCAAAGCGTCCCATACCCCAGGACGCGTAGAGCGACGCCGCCAAGCAAGAAGAGAATAGCCAAGATAAGGATGATGTAGTCAGTAGGGCAGAAATGGCTTTCCAGCAGGAAGGTTCTCTTGACAGGCGCCCCAAACGCCCGCGAACTCATCGCCACGTCCAATGTCTGTGAATCCCGGAACGTACCGAGAATAAGCGGGACGAGTAATCCAGCGGTAGTGCGTAATTTGGTCAATAATCTCCCCGTTTCGAAATCCGTGATCCCGCGGCAGAGTTGGGCTTGCTGGATAATGGCTGAGTGTGATTGGATGGATGGCAGCAAGCTGAGCGCGGTGGTCATGATGAATGCAAAGCGGTAGGGAACCTTTAATTTGACCAATGCCAGCATGAATTCTGGCAACGGCGTCGTCAAAACCAGCAATGGAGCAACGATCATGATGACAACCAGGCGCAGCACCATGGCGATACCGAACATGATTCCCTCGAGCGTGATATATCCGCTGAACCCAATAAATCCAATTGGACCCGACAACCGAAAAAGGTTCGTTTCGCCGGGATAGAAGAATATCTGAACAACCAGAATGATTACTGCGATAATCAAGAAAAATTTAAGGATATCTTTGATCAATTTCCACGGCAGCCTGGCGATCGCCCAGGTGGTCAGAACCAGCGCCAGCAGCCCTAAGATGTAATAGGGACTTGAGAACACCAGGGCAAGGATAAAGATTGTCAGCAGTGCAATCAGTTTCGTGCGCCCATCCAGCCCGTTCAAAGGCGTCCTTCGTGCGCCAGAACTGATGCCAATCATATAAAATCTCCGATGGCTGCTCTTGGAGAAACCAAATATTCTGTTTCAAGCCAAGCGTACATTTGCCCGACATTTAGAATGGTTTGGTCTTTCGACCCCAGATTCTGGGCAAGCAGGGTTACCTGGGGAGAGCGAAGGGAGAGTCTGCGTAGCTGCTCAATCTGGCTGAATACGTCCCCTGGCGTTCCATCCAACGCAATCTGGCCCTGGTTCATCACAACCACCCTCCGGGCATGCTCCGCTACCAGAGGCATATCATGGGTGATAATGACAATCGTTTTACCTTTGGCATGGAGTTGGTCAATCAGCGACATGATGCTCTTCCCGCCAAAGTAGTCCTGGCCGGTGGTTGGCTCATCGAAAACGAATATTTCCGGGCTGAGCGACAATACACATGCCACTGCCAGCCTCTGGCGGTCACCCAGACTGAGAGTGAACGGATGGGCTTCCCGTTGCGCCGCCAATCCAAGCTCATGTAAGATTTTTTCAACGTTTTCCTTGATTTCAACTTCTTCAAAGCCCAGCAGCTTCGGTCCGTAGGCGATTTCCTCCTCCACGCTGCTGCAAAAGAGCATGTCATCTGGATTCTGGAAAACATAGCCCACTTTCCGGGAGAGAGCAGAAACTTTTTTATCCCTGGTTTCCTCGCCAAACACCCGGATGCTTCCCCGAGTAGGCTTGAGCAAACCGTTGAAATGCTTCACGAGCGTCGTCTTCCCGCTGCCATTCTGGCCGACAAAAGCAATATAATCGCCTCGATTGATGGAAATGTTGATATCGCACAAGGCTTGGACACCGTTGGGGTAGATGTAACTCAAGTTCTCACAGACAATCACACCAGTCTCAGGCATGGTTTAATCCTTTGATCGTGGATACAGCTTCGTTCATGGTAAGCGGGATATGCGGGATCAGGTATCCACGTTTGCGCAGTCCAAGGGATACTTCGCAAACTTGCGGCGGACGAATGCGGGCCTCATCGAGCAACGCATTATTTGAAAATATCTCCTCCGGGGGACCATCTTTGATCAACCGGTGGTCGCTCAAGACGAGTGTCCGGGTGGCATATTTCGCCACGAATTCCATATCATGTGTCACCAGGAATATTGTTTTCCCCAGCTCGCTGTTCATGCGTGCAATTACTTCCATTACCTGTTCCGAACCGATTGGGTCCAGTTCTGATGTGGGTTCATCCAGGACCAGAACATCCGGGTCCATCGCCAGGACACATGCAATGGCTACACGTTGCTGCTGGCCCCCCGACAGAGCAGAAGGCTCTCTTTCCTCGTGTCCGGAAAGGCCGACGAAGGCTAGCGCGGCCTGCACCCGTTCCAGTATCACATTGCGTGGCAGCCCCAGGTTTTCACAACCAAAACCAACTTCCTGCAATACTGTGACATTAAATAGCTGAGTCCTGGCATTCTGGACAACCAAACCGACATGCTGCGCCAGGACAGGGATTTCATCCTGATAAGTATTACATCCGGCGACCTCGACAGTTCCCGTCATTGCGCCGGAAAACAGCTGCGGTACAGAGCCATTAAAGCAATAACACAGGGTAGATTTCCCTGCGCCAGTAGGGCCAATCAAGGCCACAAACTCCCCGGCATCAACCTCAAAACTGATATCCCTGATTGCAGGAACATCTGTGCGTGGATAGGAATATGTCACGCTGTTGAACTGAATAATAGGTTCCATAAATTCCTGGGTTGAGGTGGAAGGGTTGTAGAATATTCTTCTACAACCCTCCCATTTCTAATTTGGCATTCGCATCGAAGAGTGGGTTACTTGAACTCTACAGAGACGACCCACCAGGCCCATTGTTCATCAGGGTATGTAGCCTTGGCATCATCCGGGTAGGCCACTTTTACAGGCCCGCCATTGCTCTCATCCAGGAGATTGCCATCTACCCAGCGTGCCAGCATGATGTCATACTGTTCGGCATCGGCAATGGCGATGTCGAATGCCTTGCCGTCGGTGGCGATCAGGCTAATGATGGTGACATCTGCGGAGGGATCGACCAGACCAACCAAGTCGCTCAGCAGGATGCCTTTGTAATTCAGACCATCGCCCATCCAAGGATCGTTGTAGGTCAATTCCACCGAGAGCTCGTCAAAAGCAGCCTGGTCAAGGATGTAGTTGTCGCCGGAGTTGGTTTTACCGATGTCGCCCTTGACGGTGATCAGCGTATCTCCGAGAGTTACATTCCCTCCTCCGCACCCAACCAGCAGGGTGGCGAATAGCGCTATTGCCATGACAATGTAAAGACTCTTCTTCATCGTACACTCCTCCAGATCTAGATTCAGGATATGGCTTTGAACAGGTACCCTGTTCGATTGGTAACGAGGCAATATGCCTCCCCAAAAAAACGAATGCAAACATCACCTCCTTTCCTGATTTTCGGCGAGCACTGCTCGGGCAGTGGCAGTATCAATGCTGAGTGTTTTGATATATCCCCCCCTTAATGCTCCGAGCAGCGCCCTGACCTTCTCCATCCCACCCGCGATAGCAATTACATGGGGGATGGCCCTGAGTTGTTCCAGGCTAATCCCAATTACGCCCATCTCCGGTAAAACCTGTTCTCCTTGAATATTGAAAAACCTTGCGCAAATGTCTCCCAC
>JACQYE010000057.1 GCA_016208355.1 Chloroflexota bacterium
GCCAGCGCCTGGGCGGCCTCGGTCAGGCTGAGGGTCTCGATGAAGCGCAGGAAGTGGACGGTGCGGAAAGGCGCCGGGCGGGGCTTGACCAGTTCCTCAAGGGTCAATTCCCCCTGCCGCACAAGTACCGCTTCGCCCCCTTCAGGGGTATGCTCCCAAAGGCTGCACTCGCGGACGTAGGATTCCACGTCCATCGGATAGAACTGCTCGCCTTTTGTGAAATGGCAAATAGGTTCGAAGCGGCGCAGGAGGTCGGCGTCGCTGGCCGAGGCGGGCATGGCGACAAAGCGGTCATCCGATTTGTTCGACATCGTCCCTCCTTATCCCGTAGATGCGCTGAACGTCGGACTGGTTGAGGGCGAAGACCAGCACCATGTCGGCTGCCATGACGGCGTAATCCGAGGGGTTGAAGGCGCTGAGGGAACGGTAGAAGTAATGGATGATGCCAATGGAGAGCGAGACGCTCACCCAGAAAACCAGCACCACCCAACTCCAGCGTCTCATGCGCAGCAATCCGATCAGCACGGCGGTGCCGACCAGCAGCCAGAGCAGGCGGAAGGCGGCGGTGGCGAATTCAAGCCCGGCGCCAGTCGGTCTGTTCGCCTCCCAAAGCGGCCAGGGGAGACTGTTCAACCAGATTTCGGTCTGTAAGGCATAATGCACCACCCAGTAGAGGCGCAGGATGATTTCGCCGATTGCGAGCAGGACGATGATGGTCACGGCAATCGGACGCTTCCGGTTCTTGCGGGGAAGTCTCTTTGGTTTGGCCATGGTTGTGCTCCTGCGCTAATTATACAGCCGGATGCCGGGTCGGAATGCCCGACCAACGCTGCTTGCGGGGGAAAACTGGCCTGCGGAAGGGAAAGTCTCCGGAACTCCGGGGACTTCGTGTTGAAAACATATCGTATGTGTTTATGGGATGATGAATGCGAAAATTTTCTCCATACAGCTGCCAGTATTACCATTTTGTGAGCAGAGCTCTATGGTCACCCGGGCGGTATGGCCTGGGACAGCGCTGGATAACTTGCAGCGCGAGTAGCCGGTGGAGCCTGCCGATATCGAGTCCACCAGGGTGGTGTCATCACAATTAGTATTCGCCCTGAAGGGCGTATCACTGGTCGCCGGGCCGTACAGGTTACTACTGGCAGTGAGATCTACTACATGCAAATCTTGGGATTCCAGCGCAAGAGTGCCCGTATTGCTCACGAGGAAATTTGCCCAAGGGCTGCTGGATCCGCCGCAGAGGTTCACGAATGTGACCGTGAAATCCGTATAAGGGACGGTTGTGGGAGGCGGTGAGGTCGGTGTCGGGGGAGGTGTTATTTCTGGCAGATTCGTTGTATCTCCCTCAATCGTGGCATACATCCCCCACAACCAGCATGTGCCGGGCGCGTCCGGGTTTTCTATCACCCAGTAATTTGCTACCGTATTTCTTCCCACCACCTCTGCTTTTTCACCGACCAGGAGCACTCCCAATTTATCGTACTGCTTGTCTGGTCCCGAACGGCAATTCGTATCCATGCTCACACTGACCAGGGGGGCTGAGACCAAAGGAGAAGCGGGTGTTTGGGGTTGGGATTGACCGGGATCGGTCAGCGTCTGGGTTGACTGAGAAATGGCGTCATTGGGTGAGGAGCTCGGCTGCAATTGATCTAGATGTAGGTTGCAGGCCGATAGCATAAATAAAAGAGCAAACATCAGCATTTGCCACCGGGCGAAACTTGTCGCTTTTCGTTGTGAAAGAGAGTTGGAGTTCATTCCTAGCCTCCTAATAGAAACAGATCGATGATAGAACTTTTATACAACAACTTCATGCGACATTCAATGCCCTAATAGTCTCCCACGCCAATCAAGATTGCACAAGATATGTCACTGCGAAGCTCTATTCAACGAACGGATGTGCAAAACGTTGTTCGTAAGCGTCGTTCTTCTTCAGCATATTGTCGAAGTAGGAATGGGCTATTGGCAGGCGCAGGAAGACCTGGTACACCGGCCCCAGATAAGCCGGGTAACGTTCCGGGGACGCAATGCGGGCCAGGACCTCGGGGTCGAGCCGCCCTTCGCGGGCGAAGCCTGCTCCCAGGGCCTGCAAGTTCTCGAACAAGCCGCGTGTCATTTCGGGCGGCATGACACGGATGCCCTCGCCGTTGCCCTTGACAATCGTCCCCAGGTAGGGACTACCCAGCCGGGCAGCCAGTTTTTCCAGGTAGCGCTCAACGTAACGTGAGTGCAGTCCCTCCGGGAAGCCGGACTGGACAAGGAAGCCGACCGGCGGATTGTTCTTCCTCCCTGCAAGCGGTTCCAGCGCTTCGAAGAAGTGCTTGACAACCCCGGGCATGGCATCGGTGTAGAGCGGGAATCCGATCCAGGCGCATTCGGCTTCGGCGAAGGCTTGTACGAAGCGCCCGGTCTGCTTCACTTGGATGAGGTGGTGCATCTCGGTCTCGCCTCCAAAGCCTTTGGCGAACTCGCCCAGCATGATGGGCGTGTTGCCGCGTGCTCCGCGCGGTGAGCCGTTGAAAAGCGTCAGGCTGGCAGGCGGGGTGATGGCTGTCCCCTGGATGGCGGGCAACGGACCGGGTAACGGCAGCGGGCGAAGGGAGTTGCCCTCCCGGAAGGACACCGGGACGGTGTGAGCCTGTCGAAGGGTCCGGGCGGCGATGCGCCGGACCAGGTCAGCGGTCGGAGCGTCGGTGGTCAGGCTGAATTCCAGGCGGGTCTTGAAATTGAGCGCCGTCCGACGATAGATGTCCGACACGATTTGCAGGTCGCGTTCGTCGGTTGATGGTTCCTTTTCCACCAGCAGACCGAGGCGCGGGTAGCGGGCATAACGTTTTCGGTGGTGCGCCTCGCCGTGGTCCACGACCATGTAGGGGTGGATGAGCGGCAGGTGCTTGTCCATTGCCATCTTGAGCAGCGCCGAGGGGAAGCCCATCTTCAACGGGGCAGCCCACAGGACGAAGTCGCTGTTGATGACTGCCCGGTCTATTTCGAGGGAGGCGTCGCGGCTGGTGCATTCGCCGGGCGTCTTGACCCAGCAGCCCCAACAGCCGATGCAATAGCGCAAGGGCATGTCACGCAGGTTGAGCTGTGTGATGGTGTGGCCTTCGCTTTTTAGCGCGCTGGTCAGTTGCGCCAGATAAACATCGAAGGCGGCGGGAGCGGGATTGCCGTTCAGGATGGTGATTTTCATTTCAACCTACTTTCCGGAACTGAATGAATAGCGAACGGCTTGCTTGGCGCAATTGTCCACGCAGGTGCCGCACAGGATGCATTCGGCATTTTCCATTTTCCCCGCCTGCACCATGGCGTTGACATCGAGGCTCATCGGGCAGTTGGAGGTGCATTTCTTGCAGCCAGCGCAGACTGTTGCATCTGCCTTTAACCGCAGCGACGGCCAGCCGAAGCGGTTGCGGACCCAGCGCCCGATCATCATGAACGGCGCCATCCAGCAGATGGTATGACACCCGGCGCGCCGCCCGGCGAAGACGGCCAGCCCGACGAACAGGCCGATGACCAGGTAGTAGATGATGTAGGCAATGAAGATGGGGCGGTCAGGCGTCCCGGCTACCGAGATACCGCCCTGAGTGTGCAGCAGCAGGTCTACGCTCCGGTAGCCGCCCGCCTGGATGGCCAGCCAGAAGATGAGCGTGATCCACGGGATCCAGATCAGCCATTTGATCCAATCCACGCGGCGTCCCCGGACCGGCTTGCTGTTGACCGGCTCAACGATCTCCCCCATCCCGCCGCCGGGGCAGACCCAGCCGCACCAGGCGCGGCCGAGGAAAAGCGAGGAGAGGAACATCAGCCCAAACATGACCAGGCTGCCGTTGACGATGCCGTTCATCGCGCCGTCAATGATGACGTAGGGCGAGAGGAAGTTCATCGTGATGGGGAACGAAAGAAAAGTCAGGATAACGAGCGCCTTGCGGACGCGCTGGCGCAGAGGGAGTTGCTTTAGCATGTGATTTCCTTTTACCCTGTTTATGCCAGACCTAGAACCAGCCCGAGGACCAAGAACAGGAAGAACACGCTCTGCCCGGAATGTAGAATGATGGGAAACCAATTACTGCGGAATTGTTTACCAGAGAAGGCAAAGACCAACGCCACTGGAATGCTGGACAGGATGCCCCAGGGCTGGTGCAGGTGATAGAAAGCAAACAGCAATCCATTGGCAACCCAATCCCATTTGCCGAACGCGCCTTCCATCTTTGGCAACAACACGCCGCGGAAAAGGAATTCCTCGCCGAGGAAGGTATTGAACAAAGCCAGCGCGAAGAACAACATCAGCAGCCCCCAATTTCCGACAAATTGACCGCGCAATTCAGGTACAAACAGGGCAGAAAAGCTGTAGCCCTCCGGTTCGGCGAAAAAAGGAAAGATTGCCAGCCACCAATCGGTGAGCAGGGAACCCAAACCCATCTCCAGCGCAGCGACCAGCAGGATCAGGGGGATGATCCACCACCACAGGCGTTTCTGTGGCTTACCTGTTTCAGGAGTAGTGGGGTGGTTGAGCCAAAAACGGCGGCTGATCGTACTCAGGCGCATGTTTCCTTCCTCGCGGTAGAGGAAGATCATTGACAGCACGAATTGCCAGGCAAGCCCGATCGTCAGCAGTTTCATGCGCATCAGACCGGCTTCCACCGTGTCCAGGTTTTGGCTCATGGCTGGATAAATCAGCCATCCCAGGATCCACATCGGTAAACCGGCTGCCAGCCAGATGCCCAGAATTTTCCAGAGCGAGTATTGATTGTTTTCTTGTTTCATTTTTCTGACTCCCATTGATAAAACTTAACATTTACTGTTTCAAAAAGCACACAGGCAGAATTTGCGCCATGCTTTTTATTCTGATGGAACCTTGCCGCTCTTGATTCGCTCGATGACGCTTTCAGCCCATTCCAAGTTGGCGCGCATCGTGCGGATGCCGTTGTCGAGGGTCAGCAACCAGAAGAAGTGTTCGCGGGGTGGTGTGATTTCCTGCTGATAGGGGCCAATTTGGGCCGGGACTTGGTCATACTGGGCGAGGATGGCGCGCATGATGGCCGCAAAACCATCGAATTTGGCCAGGATCTCCTCGTCCGTGAGTTGCCCGGCAAAGAAGACCTGGATGAGCGGAGCGCTGCGCGGTTCATCCAGCGGGGGCGGCCCGGCCAGCCATTCCCGCAGCGCGGCCTGCCCGGCCTCGGTGATGTGGTAAACCTTGCGGTCGGGTCGGTCTTCCTGCGGGACCTTTTCCATCCCGGCGAAGCCCTGTTCGGTCAGGCGCGCCAGGGTGCGGTAGATCTGGCTCTGGTCAGCCGGCCAGAAGTGGCGGATGGAGGTATCGAAGATCTTCTTTAGATCGTAGCCGGTGTATGGATGGTAGTTGAGGAAGCCCAGGATGGCGAATTCAAGGGACATATGCGACGCTCCTTATATAAGACTAATCCTATATTATATACGTCATATAATAACAAGGGTTGCCATTTTTGTCAACTGAATCTCCGCCACTTCCCTTTCTACGCTAGACTTTATTTGTTTATGGATGTAAGTGGTATTTATTACTAGACTTACCCAGAGGCAAATAATTGCGATTTTCAACCAAAACGTAAATGCGCTTGAAAATTAATTCTTTCGTGCTAAACTATTATTGCCATCAATAAGCGACACATTGCGATGCCTTCTTTGCATCCCAGAAATGCCGGTTCATTCAGGAGGAGGACTACAATGCCAGGAGACTCTAACCTAAAAACGAGGGAATTGGTGCTTCTTTGGGCTGCCCTTGTGGTTCTGGTATCTATGTTATCTGCCTGTGTCCCTGCTGGAACTCCTACCCCGAGAGGGGGCGGCGGAGGATCGGACTGTTCGCATGAAAATAATGACGGGGATAATGTCTATTGTGAGGAACCGCCAACCAGCGATTCTGGCAGTGCCTCGGTGGACGGTACAATCCAAACATTTGTAATAAAAGCCGGGACGGAAGACTTTTCGTTTGGGCAGGGGTCTACAACCACTAAGTGCTGGACTGTGAACATAAGCGGCGGCTCTGTTTCTTGGAGTCGCAACGAGAATTCCAATGAGTGCAAGGATCCCAGCCACAACGAACTCTACTATGAGAAACCCCAGCCAACCAAGCCGCCTGCCCAGCCTACGAATACACCGCCCCCACCCACAGCAACACCTGAGCAACCTACTGCCACTCCTCAATCCCCAACGGATTCGCCGACCAACACTCCGGCTGTTTCTCCCACAGCAACCAAAACATCCTCCCAGCCAACGGCGACATTAACCCACACAGCGCAATTTACCCCAACGCGTACCAACACGTCTCTTCCACCGACTGATACAGTCACACCGTTACCGCGTCCACCGGAGGTCGTAATTACGACACCGATCCCGGCGATTTGCGAAGAATGGATTATTTTCCATACCTTCCGGGATGGGGACCTGGAGGTCTATCGTTTGGATGGCCTTGAGGGTTCCCCGGATGCTGTGCTCTACAACCTCACCCAGAGTGAGGCGGTCGATTCGCGACCCAGCCGTTCCCCCAACCATCAATGGATTGTATACCAGAGCAACCGGGATGGAAATGTCGAGTTGTACTACACAGACAGCGTCGGCAGTTTTCAAGCCCGCTTGACGGACACCAATGCAAATAACATCAACGCCATGATTGGCCCTGACAACCGCTCGGTACTTTTCCAAAGCGATCGCAATGGCAACTGGGATATTTTTGTGATTGATCTCCAGACTGGTCAGGAACGGCAGTTAACCACGAACGCTTCCGACGACGTCAATCCATACTGGTCACCAGGAATAGAATGGATCACGTTCCAGAGCAATCGTTCTGGTTCTTGGAACATTTATTTGCTGAACATACAGACCGGCAATGAATACCAGGTTACTGGACTGCCAGGGGATGCGATTGCACCAGCTTGGTCCCCAACCGGGCAGGAACTATCTTACCTGTATCAGGTGGATGGCATTTGGCAATTGTTTATTACTGAGACGAATGGTGAGAATACCGTTCAGATTTCGCATGGTGACGGCGATACCGCCAACGCCTCTTGGTCGCCGGAAGGTTATCGCATTGCCTATCAGTCATCTCGTGCTGGCAACCTTGATGTCTATTCTTATGACCTGCGCACTGACCAGGAATACCGCCTGTCTGATTACGCCGGGCCCGACAGTGCGCCCACCTGGAACTGTGGAGGCGCCCTAATTTCGTTTACTTCCAACCGGGACGGCGATCAGAATATTTTCCAGGTTCCATGGCAAGGTGGCGGCCAGAGTAATATCACCATTGACCCGGCTACTGACAAGTGGTCTGAGTGGTCGCCCGCAAAAGAACCGGGTAGCCAGGGCCAATAATAACGATGCTGCCAAAGGGAGTCTAAAATGTCAAAGGCGATTACAACTTTGATCTTTGCGATACTCATCATTAGTCTGGCGTTAACAGCCTGCGGGCCAACTGGTACGGAACAGGTGCCAGGTCCAGGAACAGAACCAAGTGTGAGTGCTGTTACGCCCTCACAACCATCAGGTGCTGGCAGCATTACTCAAGTCACCCGGCTTGATCCCGCCACTGCCGAGACCGAGGACACGTTGAGAGTTGCCCAATACATTTACGAGGGCTTGACCTACCTGGAAGGCTCGCAGGCAATGCCGCTGCTGGCAACTGAATGGTCTGTCTCAGAGAACGGGTTGGAGTATACCTTTATCCTTCGCCAGGGCGTTTCCTTTCATGATGGCACACCATTCAACGCCGACGCCGTTATTGTCAACTTTAACCGTTGGTTCGATCCTGAAAATCCTCTGCATGGATCTGCAACCTTCATCGGCTGGGAAGAATATTTCCTGGCGTTCAAAGGTGAGGTTGATGATAACGGGCGGCCGCTTTCATTCTTTGATGGCGTTGAGAAAATAAATGATTACACTGTCCTGTTTCACCTAAACCGCGCCGAGCCGAATTTTATCAACCTGCTGGCCTCACCATATTTCGCTTTTGCCAGCCCGTCCATGCTGACGGATGCGGGCGCCGATTATGGGAGTTCAATGGGAAAAGTGGCTGGTACAGGGCCGTATACAGTCGAAACATGGACTGATACTGGGATCACGCTAGCCCCAAACGTAATTTTTTGGGGTGAAGTACCTGAAAACTCGCTGGAATTTCAATTCAAATAGTTCGCCATTTCGGACTTAGAGACTGTTTCATAAGTCAAAAGCAACCACAGATGAACACGGATGAACACTGATTTTTTGGATAAACCCCCGGTTAAAAATGCCCAAATCCTTTTTATCTGTGTTTATCTGTGGTTAAAAACCGACTTTCAAAACACTGGCAGGCGGTTTAGGGACTCCAGGATGGTTCTCCATCGTAAGCGGTATTATTTGTCATTCGCCTGAGATTTGTGTCATCTCTTGCGACTATATAGAGTTCCATATTGCCGTCATGATTGGTTTGAAAAAGGATATAAGCGCCATCTGGGGACCAGATGGGATCATTGGTCACTTCCATATCAGGCACTAATCGGTTCAGGGCTGAGCCATCAACAGAAGAGATATACAGGCCCCAAGTGCCATCCGGCTGCTCGGATCGGAATGCAATCCACTGACTGTCGGGGGACCAAGACGGGATGCCGTCCTGATATTCGTCGTCTGAAATGCAGTATTGGTCAGCGCCACTCGCCGACATCAAGCAGATACGCGCAGCACTGCCAGCCGGCCAGTTGCGATATGCAATCTGCGACCCGTCTGGCGACCAGACCGGATCAGAATCTGGGGCGGCATCCACTGTCAGGCGGTTGAATTGTGCGCTCAAGAGGTCGAATGTATAAATATCTGCATTTCCGTCGGCATTGCTAAGAAAAGCCAGTATTTTGTCCCTTGGCGACCAAGTCGGATTGCTGTCTCCTGCCGGGGAGTCGGTCAGGCGCGTCAACCCGGAGCCGTCCACATTGATCAAATAGATTTCCCAGTTGCTGTCTCGGAAGGAAGCGAATGCAATTTGGGAACCATCTGATGACCATGCCGGGCTGGTGTCGCTGGCCGGATGATCAGTCAAACGGAATTTATTATTGCCACCCGCAGCGATAATGTAAACATCAGTGTTGTCATCCACCCGGGAAACGTAAGCGATATATTTCCCATCCGGGGACCAACGCGGGGCTTGGTCTGTTGACGTTCCGTCTGTAAGGTGAATCTGTTGAGCATTATTTGGATTCAGATTGTATAACTGTGAAATACCGTCCCGATTGGAAACGAAGACGATGCGACCGCTAGGTGGACCGGGTGTTTCCGCCCCTTCGAGAGAGGGGGTCACATCGGATCCCTGAATTGTGCTATCTGCCTGGATAATGCGAGTCCCATCTGTAGAGGCGGGTTGAATGGCCGGAGACTGGTCGTCTCCTAGTTTCAGTTGACATGCGCTGGAAACCAAAAATAACAAAACTACCGCCTTGCAAAGAATTAACAGAGATCCCCCTTTCCGGGGTATCAAGAATCTTCTGGACATCTCTACTCTCTCGTGTGCATTATACTGCCGTAATATTTGCAGCACTTCACAAAATTGTACAGGAGATCCGTGCGAAAGCCTTCCCACGGATTGGCTTTCCCCCAGTTAGGCACAGTTTGGATATTGTGTGAATGATGACAGCAATAGTTAAGATTTAATATTGAACGAGGCATTGAAATCATGTATAGTGATAATCAATGATTATTCATTACACTTCGGACTTTAGGAACAATTTCCTTGATTACGCCAAGAGTTCGCGAAGATCAATGGCGGCAGATCGGGTCGAAGCAAGTCTTGATATGCTGGAATAGCGCACCTGTTAGGAGGAGCATATGATGTACCGCAGAGGATACTGGCCACTCTTCCATATGGTGGGGTGCATGTTCATCTTGGCACTGTTGGCAGGATGTGACCTTGGTGCTAGTGGCAGCGACACCACCATGCCGGATGATGCCACGCCGGGGGGAATCCAGGCTACTCCACAGGTCATCTTTAGCAGCCCATTTAGCATAGAGCCAGATGGCTTTAGTTTTCGCAACTATGGCTTTGGCTATCCGGAGGGAGACCTGACCATTGCTGAAGTTCATCAACTGTTTGGTGATTCAGTATGTGCAACTCTTGAATCGGGCGTATGTATCCCTACCCCGGCGGCGCAGTTGTGGATAGACACGATGAACAATTACATGACAGCCGGACACTGTGCAGGATTCACCGTGTTGAGTTATCGTCTGTTTAATGACCAACTGGAACAATCAGCCTTTACGCCCAATGCTGTTACGACTTACGATGTTCTGCAGGAAGTACCGGCGATGCGCGCCATTGCCCAGAATTATGTTTTACAGGTCTTGGAGGAAGTCTGGAGTAAAACTGTGGAAGGCTCTCCGCGTCAGATTATTGACGAATTGATCAGGCTTCAAGAGCCGGTAGATATAGGTATCTTTGGGCCGGATAACGCTGGACATTCTATGGTTGCGTATGCTGTAGATAAGTTGGGTGAGGATTTATACTGGATCCGTGTCTATGATAGTAACTGGCCTGGCGTTGATACTTATATTGAGGTGAACTACGCGGAGAATACATGGCGATATTCCATGAACGGAATGACACCCTCGGAAGACCCAAATGCGTGGACAGGTGATGCGCAGTCAAACTCGCTCATGTTTATTCCACTTTCTGCTTATAACCAGCCTGTTGCCTGCCCGTTTTGTAATGAAAATAACACCACAGGTCTGTTGGCCAAGAGGGCCAGCCTGAGGGCTTTGACAGCCTTGTCACCAAGGATGTACGTCTTTATCAGCGCTGGAGGCGATTTGTTGATTGTGGATCCCCAAGGACAAAAGTTGGGGAGTGAGGCAGGTCAACTTTACACCGAGATACCTGGCTCAAGCCTCATCCGTTTACGGGGAGCGCTTTTCAGCAATTTCTATGCTGCCACCTTCCCGCAACCCAGTCTCGAGAACGGCTCCGGAGCGTACAATATGACGTTCACGAGCCAACCAGCCGCATCAACCTATGCAGACTGGCGCGTGCTTGGTCAGGGTGTCGGTTTTTCTCTTGAGAACCTGGATCTGACGAATGGGATGAATGAGCAGTTCTCTTTCATCCCCGATGCCTACTTGCTTCAAATGAGCTACTCGCCGGGAGGGGAACAACATCCCATCTTGAAAATGTTTTATCAAGACAATGGTGTTACTTATCTAATAGGAATTGGCGATCTGGACCTCCAAGCAGGGAACACGATTAATTTCGCGGTTGACGACACAAACTTGATCACTATATCCGGGAATGGCTTTTCCGATGATGGGGTCAGCCTCTTTATCGTTCGTATTTCATCTGCCGGGATTAGCATTTATACAACAAATGAGCTTTACCTTCCTGCGAATGCAGTTCTTGGGATAAGTTTTACCATGTGGACGGAGGGCGGCCCCGTAGACTTCCTCACCGACTTAGACGGGGACGGTCTCTACGAAGATTATTTGTATTTAGGGAATCTGGGTCCGGCGTTCTTGATGAAAAACCTTAGCCCGAATGAGGTCGTCTCATTGCTTACCGATCTCGCCCCTTACATGAACAGCAGTGAAACCTTGGATTTAGTTAGTGTTCTAAGTTACGGTGGTTTTTTGCCCGGTGATATCGGCACGATTTTGTATACTTTCATGTCACGCGGGATGAGTCTCGATTTCAGCATGGTCAGCAGCCTTATCTCTAGTCTGGACCTCAGTCCGGATGGGATTGCGGATTTGATCTTCAACTTGAACCTGAGTGATGCTGACCTGGTCACATTGCTGGAGAGCCTCGACCTGTCTCCAGATGTACTGGAACTGGTGGTTGGCAGGCTGGCCGAATTGGAAGCGCTCGAGGCGCAATGGCTGGAGGAAGAATTCGACAACGCGGACGGCGGATATTCTGGCCAACCCAGATATAGTGCGCCCCCGCCGCCGTTCTCTACCACTATGACACCCACTTTTCCACCTACGCCAACAGGGATGCCCACTTTTTCATCAGGATATATGACGACTACCCCGACGGGTTTCCCTACATTCTCTTACCCGTAGCCACCAGCCCGTGAGCAGGCTGCCATCCCTTTCTCAAGTAGCGCGGCTTGACATGAGATTATCACCCTATATCGCGCGGGGAGCAGATAACCTTGTCGTGGTGACTAACTGGTTTCGCTATCCTTTCTTACACTCCTCTTATTGACGCCTTAAAAAGGGGATGGTATCATTATTCCGGCACATTTAGCACTCTCGGCACGAGAGTGCTAAAACAAAGTACCCTTCGCATAATTCGTGTTTTTCGATGCAAAATGATGTCTGACCTGACCGAACGCCAGCGCCTGATCCTCGCCCTGATTGTGCGTGACTACACCGAGACTGCCCAACCGGTCGGTTCTGCGCGGCTGGTGGAGCATTATAAACTCGACCTGAGCACCGCCACTGTCCGCAACGAAATGGTTGCGCTGACAGAGACGGGTTACCTGCGCCAGCCGCATACCTCTGCCGGGCGTGTCCCCACCGAGGAGGGTTACCGCTACTTCGTCACCCACGTTGTCTACCAGGCTGACCTGCCTGACACAGCGCGGCACACCATCAGCCACCAGTTCTACCAGGCGCGGCAGGACGTGGAACAATGGATGCCGCTGGCCGCTTCCATCCTGGCGCACCAGTCGAAGGCGGCGTCGCTTGTAACCGCCCCGCACGCCGAGCGCTCGCGTTACAAGCATCTCGAACTCATCTCCACCCAGGGCCGCCAGGTGCTGATGGTGCTCGTCATGACCGGTGGGGAGGTCAGCCAGCAATTGCTTACCCTCGCCGAACCTGTCCTTCAGGAACGTCTCTCGGCGGCGGCCATCACTCTCAATACCATCTGCACCGCCAGGACCACCGAAGAGATTGCCGCCCTCCCGGTTCGCAGCGACGCCCTCGAAAAAGACATCCTGACCCTCGTCCTGGCTGATATGAACCGGGGCGAACAACGCGTCTCAGGCGAGATCTACCTCGACGGTCTCACCAACGTGCTTTCAGAGCCGGAGTTTCTCGAGTCCGGCGATGCCCGGCGCGCCATCCACCTTTTCGAGGAGCGCAGCCTCCTGCAAGACCTGCTGGCGCGCGCCATGCCCAATGGCGTCGGCGGGGTGCAGGTGCTTATCGGCGGCGAAGGCAAATGGGAGGAACTCAAACAATGTTCTGTCGTCCTGGCGCGTTACGGCATACCCGGCCAGGCCACCGGCATGTTGGGCGTCTTCGGCCCGATGCGTATGGCCTACTCCCGCACCATCCCGACCGTCCGTTTTATGGCTGACCTGTTGAGCAGCCTTGTCTCTGAAACCATCTCTGGAGAAGAAAATGAGCAGTAAGAAAGACAAAATGCGCCGCGCCGAGCCCGAGGCGGAGCAAATCCCTGAGGCTTTACCCGGGCAGGCAGAGGGTCCCGCGCCCGAGGCGGCGCCGGACACTTTCCCCGCCCTGGAGGAATTGCAAAAGCAACTGGCCGAAGCCCAGTCCCAGGCTGCCGAATACAAGGACGGCTGGCAGCGCGCCCTGGCCGACTTCCAGAACTACAAACGCCGCACCGATGCCGAGAAGGCCGATGCCTACCAGAACGCCGTCGGGACGGTGGTCAAACGTTACCTGCCCATCCTCGATGACCTGGAGCGCGCCCTGGCGACGCGTCCCGCCGATCTGCCCTGGGTGGATGGGATCGAACTCGTTTATCGCAAACTGCAGACCATCCTCGAGAATGAAGGGTTGAAACGCATCGAGGCCGAGGGGCAGCCCTTTGACCCGAACTTCCACGAGGCCATTTCGCAGGAACCTGCCGAAGGCGTGGAAAGCGGTAGGGTCATCGGCGTCATCCAGCAGGGTTACACGCTTGGCGAACGCGTCATCCGCCCGGCGATGGTGCGCGTGGCGCAATAATCATGCTACGCCCTTATAAAAAATCAGGAGAAATCATTCATGGCAAAAATCATTGGAATTGACCTCGGCACCACCAACTCAGTCGGCGCGGTGATGATGGGAAATGAGCCGGTGGTCATCCCTTCGTCGGAGGGGGAGCGATTGGTGCCGTCTGTCGTGGCCCTCAACAAGAACAACGAACGGCTGGTGGGGCGCGTCGCCCGCAACCAGGCCATTGTCAACGCGCAGAACACCATCTTTTCCATCAAACGCTTCATGGGCCGCAAGTACGAAGACCCCGAAGTCCAGCGCACCCTGCCGCGTGTGCCGTATACCGTCCTCCCGGCCGAGAACGGCGACATGCGCGTCAAACTGTCCGACAAGGAATATTCCCCACCCGAGATTTCGGCCATGATCCTGGCCAAGATCAAACGGGACGCCGAGGCCTATCTCGGCGAAACGGTCACGCAGGCAGTCATCACTGTCCCGGCTTATTTCAACGATGCCCAGCGCAACGCCACGAAAGATGCAGGGAAGATTGCCGGGTTGGACGTGTTGCGTATCATCAACGAGCCGACAGCCTCCTCCCTGGCCTATGGCCTGGATAAGAAGACCAACGAGGTCATCGCCGTGTACGACCTGGGCGGCGGCACGTTTGACATTTCCATTCTCGACGTGGGCGAGGGTGTCTTCCAGGTGCGCTCCACCAGCGGCGACACTTTCCTGGGCGGCGACGATTTCGACTTGCGCGTGATGGACTACCTCATCCAAGAGTTCCAGAAGGAAAGCGGCGTGGACCCGCGCGGCGACAAACAGGCCATGCAGCGCCTGCGCGAGGCCGCAGAGAAGGCCAAGATTGAACTCTCCTCCATGATGCAGACCGAGGTCAACCTGCCCTACCTGACCGCCGACGCTTCCGGGCCGAAGCACCTCGTCCTGACCCTGACGCGCGCCAAATTGGAGCAATTGACCGGCGACTTGGTCGAGAAGACACTGGGTCCGGTTAAGCAGGCCTTGTCCGATGCCGGTCTCTCTGCTTCGCAGATAAACGAAGTGGTCATGGTCGGCGGGATGACGCGTATGCCCGCCGTGCAGGAAGCCGTGCGCCGCTACTTCGGCAAGGAGCCCCATAAGGGCGTCAATCCCGACGAAGTGGTGGCGGTTGGCGCGGCCATCCAGGCCGGGGTGCTGGGCGGCGAAGTTAAGGACATCCTCCTGCTCGACGTGACGCCTCTCACCCTGTCCATCGAGACCCTCGGCAGCGTTGCCACCCCGCTCATCGAGCGCAATACCACCATCCCCACCCGCCGCAGCCAGGTCTTTTCTACGGCCAGCGACAGCCAGACGCAGGTGGAAATCCACGTCCTGCAAGGTGAGCGCCCGATGGCGGTGGACAACAAGTCGCTCGGCAAGTTCATCCTGGATGGCATCCCGCCCGCCCCGCGCGGCATCCCGCAGATCGAAGTCACCTTCGATATTGACGCCAACGGCATCCTGAAGGTCACCGCCTCCGACAAGGCCTCCGGCCGCAGCCAGCACATCACCATCACGGCCTCGTCCGGGTTGGCGAAGGATGAAGTCGAGCGGATGCGCAAGGAAGCCGAGGAACATGCCGCCGAAGACAAGAACCGCCGCGACCTGATCGAGGCGAAGAACACCGCCGATAACTCCATTTATGGCGCGGAAAAAGTGCTGACCGAACTTGGCGACAAAGTGTCGGACGAATTGAAGGCCGAAGTCCGCGCGGCAGTGGATGAGGTCAGGAAAGTGAAAGACGGCGAGGATGTCGAGTCCATCCGCAAGGCAGTGGATGCCCTCAGCCAGTCTGTCCAGAAGGTGGGCGCGGCGGCATATCAGCAGACCCCCGAACAGCCCGGACCGGAAGCCGGTTCCGCCGAACCCGGGCCGGAGGCCAGTCCTGAGCCAGATGACGAAGCAAACAAAAATTAGGCTGCTCTCGGCGGCGTGCCCCTTCGGGTACTTTCCCCCGCCGCCGAGGACGGCGACGCGAGCATAAATGACCAACCGTGACTACTACGAAATCCTCGGCGTTCCCAAGAATGCCTCGGCAGAAGACATCAAGGCTGCCTTCCGCAAACTGGCGCGCCAGTACCACCCCGACGTGAGCAAGGAAGCCAACGCCGAGGAGAAATTCAAGGAAATCAACGAAGCCTATGGCGTGCTCTCCGACACGGAGAAGCGCCGGCGCTACGACCAGTTTGGCCGCCAGGGCCTGGGCGACATGGGCGGCGTCAACATGCACGACTACACCATGGACTTCAACGACCTGGTGGAGGAATTGTTCGGCAGTTTCGGTTTCGGCTTTGGCGGCTCCAGCGGAGCGCGTTCGCGCCGCCCGCGGCGGGGGCGCGATTTGCAGGTCCAGACGGTGCTGAAGTTCGAGGAAGCCGTCTTTGGCGTCGAGAAGACCATCGAAGTGACGCGCAATGAAATTTGTGGAACCTGCCGCGGGTCCGGGGCCGAACCGGGCACCAGCCCGCAGCGCTGCCAGACCTGCGGTGGGCGCGGGGAAGTCCGCCAGGTGCGGCAGACCATTTTCGGGTCCATGATGCAGTCCGGGCCGTGTCCCACCTGTGGCGGACGGGGCGAAGTCATATCCACGCCCTGTCACACCTGCCGTGGGCAGGGACTGGAGCGCAAAACGATCAAGAAGGTTGTCCCCATCCCGGCCGGCGTGGACACGGGCACGCAGATCCGCCTGGCAGGGGAGGGGGAGCCGGGCGCGCTGGGCGGGCCGCAGGGCAACCTGTACCTGGTGGTCAGCGTCCAGCCGCACAAGTTCTTCAAGCGGCGCGAGAATGACATCCTGCTCAACCTGGACATCAACGTGGCCCAGGCGGTGCTTGGCGCGGAAGTCGAGGTCCCGACCGTGGACGGCAAGGGCGAGAAATTGTCCATCCCTGCCGGGACGCAGCCCGGGAAAGTGTTCACGCTCAAGGCCCGCGGGGTGCCCTACCTGCGCAAGTCAGGCCGCGGCGACCAGCGAATTATCGTCAACGTGGAGATTCCGTCCAAACTGACCAAGGAGCAGCGCGACCTGTTCGAGAAACTGGCCCCCACGCTCGGCACGACAGTCAAGCCGAAGGAGAAGGGGTTCCTGGACTGGTTGAATGAAACGTTGGGGGGATAGTCGAAGGCTAGTATTATCGAAACAACAACCCGTCTCATTTGGAGGCGGGTTTGTTTTCCTGTGGTATGATTTTCCCGCTTGAAAGGGCAAATGAAAAGATTCCTCCTCCAAATCTGGCGCATCCTGCCCTTCTGGGTGCAGCGACTCGCGGCTGCCATCATTCGTCCGCGCTACCAGGTGGCGGTCGGGGCGCTGATCTTCAATGACCAGGGAGAACTCCTTCTCTGTGAGCACACCTACCGCCGGCTGCATCCCTGGGGATTGCCGGGCGGTGATTTGAAGTTCGGCGAAGACCCCGTGGAGGGGATCAAACGGGAAATCCTGGAGGAGACCGGACTGGAAGTGCAGGATGCCCGTCTCCTGCTTGTCGAGAATTCCGCCGAAATCCATCACATTGCCCTGACCTATCTCTGCACGGGTGTGAGCGGCACATTTATCCCAAACGAAGAGGTGTCCAGCATCCGGTATTTCGATACCGGCAGCCTCCCCGGTTTTTTCCAGGAACACAGTGTCACGATTGAAAAATGCCTGGCAATCCTGAATTCCGAGAAATGAGACAACCTTATGAATTTGCGTGAAGTCTCCCTGACTGTCAGCGGGCGGCTAATCCGCCCGCAGGTCTTATAATCAATTCTCTACCGTACATCAGAGAAAATAGCACGCGGATCAACGTGGATCGGGCGGATGGGCGCAGATTTTTTGGGGGTTTATCTGCGGAAATCATTTGAATCAGCGTCATCCGCGTGCGATTTGTGAACGTCAAGAGTAATGTACGGTAGAAAAATCATCCATGCCGCGGATGTTTCTGCAGATATTGATGCTGATCCCATCGCCCGCGGACTGGAGGCGATTGCCAGCGGTTATGGTCTGCGGTTCCCTGACGACCAGGAAAACCTTGCCCGCCAGTTTGATGTCTATGACGCGCTGTATGCCTGGTGCAAGTTGGAAATTGCCCAAGGGCAGGGGTAAAACGTGGTCCGCCCATCCCGGGATATTGTCCTGCTCTTTGCCACTCGCATCGTGCGTCTGTTCTGCTATGGATTCCTGTCCGTAGTCCTGGCGTTGTACCTGGCAGCCGCCGGGTTGACCGGGGGACAGATCGGGCTGCTGTTCACGTTAACGCTGGCCGGGGATGCGGCCATCTCGCTCTGGTTGACCACCTCCGCTGACCGGTTTGGCCGCAGGCGGACGCTCATCGCAGGCGCGTTATTGATGATCGCAGCGGGCGCGGTATTCATCTTCACGCACAACCCCATCGCGCTGGCAATCGCCGCCATCATTGGCGTTATCAGCCCGAGCGGGAATGAGATCGGTCCATTCCTGTCGGTCGAACAGGCCGGGCTGACGCAGTTGTTGCCCGGCGAAAAGCGCACCCAGACCTTCGCCTGGTATGCCCTGGCCGGTTCCCTGGCGACGGCCATCGGGGCGCTGACCGGCGGCTGGCTGGCGCAAGGATTACAGATGGGCGGATTCTCGTCTTTAGATTCTTACCGGGTGGTGCTGGCAGGATACGCTTTTGGCGGGCTGGCGCTGGCGGGGATGTTCCTCCTGCTTTCGGGGGCGGTGGAGGTGTCGTCCACGGATAAGGCGGAGACGAAACTCTTTTTGGGGCTGCACCGTTCCCGGTCCGTGGTGATGCGCTTGAGCGCGTTGTTCGCCATGGATGCCTTTGCCGGGGCGCTGCTCGTCCAGTCCATGATGGCGTACTGGTTCCACATCAAGTACGGGGTGGACACCGGTGTGCTGGGCAGCATCTTTTTCGGCGCGAACATCCTGGCTGGCATTTCAGCATTGCTGGCGGCGCGCATTGCGAAACGGTTTGGACTCATCAACACGATGGTCTTCACACACATCCCGTCGAATATTCTGTTGATACTGGTGCCGCTTATGCCGAACCTGCCGCTGGCGATTGGCGTACTGCTGCTGCGTTTCAGCATTTCGCAGATGGACGTGCCGACCCGCCAGTCGTACACCATGGCGGTCGTCGCCCCGGATGAGCGTTCTGCGGCTTCCGGCGTGACAACGATCGCCCGTTCGGTCGGCGCCGCGCTTTCACCGTCGCTAAGCGGTTTGTTGATGGCTGTGCCGGCCCTGTTCAACGTGCCGTTCTTCCTTTCCGGCGGGATGAAAATTGTTTATGATCTGCTGCTCTACCAAAGGTTTCGGGCGGCCAAACCGCCGGAAGAAATCCGCTAAAACTGGTAAAATCCAAGCCCTATGAATAGCTGGCTCGAAGTCTCCCTGACTGTTTCCGGCGAACTGGCGGAAGCCGTGGCCGACGTGCTGGCGCGCTTTGCCCCGAACGGTGTGACCACCGAGCAGGCTGTCAGATTCAACGACGAAGAAGACGAAGGCACGCCGGTTGGCCCCATCACCGTCCGCGCCTACCTGCCGGTGGATGAGAAGATCGAAGAGACGCGGCAAAAACTGGAAGAGTCGCTCTACTACCTGGGCATGATCCAGCCCCTGCCTGCCCCGACCTTTACCCCGGTCGCGGACCAGAACTGGATGGAGGCCTGGAAGGCGCGCTACCAGCCGATCCCGATTGGCAAACGGCTGATCATCGTCCCGGCCTGGCTCGAATCGCCGGATGCCTCCCGCATCCCCATCAAGATTGACCCCGGCATGGCCTTTGGGACAGGGACGCATCCCACTACGCAGTTGTGCCTGGAATACATAGAAGAGTATTTTGATTCCCAATCGTCAATCGTAAATCGCAAATCGGCAATTGATATTGGTTGCGGCTCCGGCATCCTGTCCATCGGCGCGTTGAAACTGGGCGCTTCATTCGCCCTCGGCGTGGACATTGACGAGGCCTCCATCCGCGCCAGCCGCGAGAATGCAGATGCCAATGGCATTGCCGCGGAGCGGTTCGCCCTCGGCCTGGGGTCGGTGGCGGAGATTTTGGCTGGCAATTTTCAGGTCAGACAAGCGCCGCTTGTGCTGGCGAACATCCTCGCCCCGGTGCTCGTCCGCTTGTTCGAGGCCGGGATGGCGGACCTGGTCGCGCCCGGCGGGGTCATCGTCTTATCGGGGATCCTGGAAGAGCAGGCAGAAACCGTCATCATCGCCGCGCAGGCTCACGGTCTGGTTTTGACCGGGCGGAAGCAGGTGGGGGATTGGGTGGCGTTGGCCTGTCAACGTTAAAACGTTCCATCCTTCCTGTATTTTATGCTATCATACGGCAGTGACCCGCCGGCGCCTGATCCTGTATCTCCTGCTGAATGCCTTTGTCTCGGCTCTCGTGACCGGGACCATCCTGTTCCTGTATGACCGTTTTGGACGTCCCGAAAGTTCCAACGGCGTCGGGACGGAAACGGGCGTAATCATCGCTGGTGTGACCGGAGCGGGCGTGGCGGAAAGCGAGGCAGTCACCCTCCAGAATACCGGCGAACAGTCGGTGGTGCTGACCGGCTGGACGCTGCGGGACAGCGACGGCGCGGCCTATACGCTCCCGCAGTTGACACTCTACCCGGGCGGGGCGGTGCAAGTGCATACCGCCAACGGCGAGAATTCCGTCACCGACCTTTATTGGGGGCTCTCGTCCCCGCTCTGGGAGCCCGGTGAACTGGTCGTTCTCTACGATACCCAGGGACTCGCCCGCGCTTTCTACCGTATCCCTTAGCCCTGACCACCTTCCTCCTGATACCTGAATCCTATGTCCCAAGCCCTCTACCGCAAATGGCGTCCCCAGAAATGGGACGAAGTCATCGGACAGCCGCATATTGTCCAGACGCTGAAGAATGCCGTCGCCAGCGACCGCGTGGCCCACGCCTACCTGTTCGCCGGTCCGCGCGGCACTGGCAAGACCACCGCCGCCCGCCTGCTGGCGAAAGCCGTCAACTGTCTCGACCCTGACCCGGCGGCGCGTCCCTGCAACAAATGTGACTATTGCAAGGCTGTCAACGAAAGCCGTTTCCTCGACCTCATCGAAATAGACGCCGCCTCCCAGACCGGCGTGGATGATGTGCGCGACCTGCGCGACAAGATCAATTTTTCTCCCAACCAGGGCAAATATAAAATCTACATTATTGACGAAGTCCACATGTTCTCCAACTCGGCCTTCAACGCCCTGCTGAAAACGCTGGAAGAGCCGCCCCCGCACGCCATCTTCATCCTCGCCACCACCGAAATCCACAAGATCCCGCCCACTGTGCTCTCCCGCTGCCAGCGGCACGAGTTCCGCCGCGTCCCGGTGGACGACATCGTTGCCCAACTCCAGAACATCGTCAAGAGCGAGAAGCTCAAGGCCGAACCCGAGGCCCTGACGCTCATTGCCCGCCAGTCTGCGGGCGGGATGCGGGACGCGATTTCCCTGCTCGATCAACTTGCTTCAACCGGACAGACCATCAGCCTCGACCTGACCCAGGCAGTGCTCGGTACGGCCACCAGCCAGACCGTCCTGGACCTGGTGAGTGCTGTGCTGGACCGTGCTCCTGCTGCCGGTATGGACGCCATCCACGCCGCCCTCGATTCCGGCACCGACGCGCGCGTCCTCGCCCGTCAGGTGGTGGACTACCTGCGCGCCCTCCTGCTCATCCAGATGGGCAACGGCGGGCAAGTGGACCTTTCGGCGGACGTGCGCGCCCGGGCGGAGAAACACGCCAAGGCCTTTTCCTCCGCCGACATCCTGCGCATGATCAAAGCCTTCAACGCCGCGGCCGCTGACCAGCGCGGCGGCTGGCAGCCATCCCTGCCGCTCGAACTGGCGCTGGCTGAAGTGCTCGAAGCCTCCGCTGCTATGGAATCCCCCGTGCCTTCCACCACAATAAAAAAAGGTCTGGAAATTTTGTCCCAGACCGGCGAGGAGAAACCCAAAACCGAAAGAATATGAACTTGAGCGCCCTGCTCAATTCCTGCAAAGTGCTCGACGTGAAGAATGGGACCTTGCTGCTCGGCTTCTCCAGCGAAATCCTGCGTTCCAAAGCCGATACCCCGGAACAGATGGAAATCGTCCGCAAGGCCATTGCCGGGGCGCTGGGCGCGGAACTGACAGTCAAGTGTGTGGTCTCGAATGCGAAGCAGCAAGTCCCGTCGGATGTCAAAGCGGATGGCATGGTCGCCGCGGCCCTGCGGAAGGGCGGCGAGATTGTGGATATTCAGGAATAATTTGGTATTCGATCATCGTTATTCGTAAATCGTGGGCTTCCCCGCTCATCGAGTCCGCGCTTGAAACGAATATCGGATAACCAATACCGAATTACTGACGAGGTGTTTATGGCAAAAGGCTTCAACCGTCCGCCCGGCGCGGGCGGGCAAGGCGGCATGATGCAGCAACTCCAACGCCTCCAGCAGCAGATGGCCGAGGCGCAGGAGAAATTGGCCCAGGAGACTGTCAGCGCTACGGCGGGCGGGGGCGCGGTCAAAGTCACGATGACCGGCGACCAGCAGTGCAAATCCGTCGAGATTGACCCGGGCCTGCTCAAAGACGCGGATGCCGAAATGCTCCAGGACCTGGTGCTGACCGCCGTCAACCTGGCGCTGGAGAAGTCGCGCGAACTCCAGCAGCAGGTCATGGGTCCGCTGGCGGGCGGGTTGCCATTGTAGGCGGACACCGTCCGCCTCTACGGTTGTTCTATGTTACCTGATCCCATCCAGAACCTGATTTCCGCCCTCGAACGCCTCCCCGGCATCGGCCCGAAAACCGCCTCCCGGCTGGCTTTTTACCTCCTGCGCGCCCCGGAGGAAATTTCCGGATCGCTGGCCGAGGCGCTCACCGACCTGAAAACGAAAATCGCCTTCTGCCAGGAGTGCTTCAACATTACCGTTGCCGGACGGGAGCGCTGCGAGATTTGCGAGAGCGGCCAGCGCGACTCCTCGTTGATTTGTGTTGTTGAAGAGCCGCTGGATATTCTCTCGATTGAGCGCATCGGGGCATTCAATGGGAAATACCACGTCCTCCAGGGCGTGATCAATCCCATCGAGGGCATTGGCCCGGAAAACCTAAAGATCAAGCCCCTGCTGGAACGTGTCCAGCGTGGCGGCGTGCATGAGGTCATCCTGGCAACCGACCCGACGATGGAGGGGGATGCGACCGCCCAGTACCTGTACCCGCGGCTGAAGACGCTCGGCGTCCATGTGACCCGGCTGGCGCGCGGCCTGCCTGTCGGCGGCGACCTGGAGTATGCCGACCAGAACACGCTTCTGCGCGCCCTCTCCGGGCGGCAGGAGATGGGATAAAGGCATTCGGGCAGGCCACTGGCCTGCCCCTGATTTTCCCCGATGAAAATCACTCTCCTGACTTATGGCTCGCGCGGCGACGTGCAGCCCTTCCTGGTCCTGGCGGTTGGCGTCGTCCCCGGCTTATCGGGCGTGTGCCCAGGCGATGGGTCGCACGCTCCGCCTGGAGGATGGGGTGGGCGAGGCGGTGCGGCTGGTGGAGCGGTACGCGGCTCGGTTTTGAGGAGGAAGTCCGGTTTTACAACCTTAAAAAAACCAAACTGACATGCAAATTGCTTGACAACTTGGGCCAGATGCGTATAATAGGCAAGCACAGTTAACCCCGATCAGATCTCGTCCAACCGGACAGATCGTTGACAACCGAAAAACGTCTCACGTCAGAGACTCAAGGCAGCGAATATTGAAATCTGACGAGCCGATGTTGAAAGAGATACATCGGCGCTTTCGTCTGTCAAAGCCTTGACACTGTGGAACGACGCGGGTAGAATACCGCCCGCTTGGTTCATCGGACCTTAACAACTGAAGAGTGATAGGAAATTAAGCCTAGTCGTTCTTTTTCCGTAACCAACGCTCGCAAGAGCGATATTTTACGGAGAGTTTGATCCTGGCTCAGGATGAACGCTGGCGGCGTGCTTAATACATGCAAGTCGAACGAAGAGCCTTTGTAGCAATACGAGGGTTTCTTAGTGGCGAACGGGTGCGTAACGCGTTGGTGACCTGCCCCGAAGTGTGGGATAACAGTTCGAAAGGACTGCTAATACCGCATGTGGTTTTCCGGATCAGATGCCGGATTTCTAAAGCAGTAATGCGCTTCGGGAGGGACCTGCGTCCCATCAGCTAGTTGGTGAGGTAACGGCCCACCAAGGCTACGACGGGTAGGGGACCTGAGAGGGTGGTCCCCCACACTGGCACTGAAACACGGGCCAGACACCTACGGGTGGCAGCAGTAGGGAATATTGGGCAATGGGCGAAAGCCTGACCCAGCAACGCCGCGTGTGCGATGAAGG
>JACQYE010000058.1:0-1170 GCA_016208355.1 Chloroflexota bacterium
ACTGGGTGGAGACCGTCCGGGATGGCGTCCACCGGCTTGCGGCGCACCAGGCAGGCATAGCAGGTGTCGCGCTGCTTCGGGATGGTCTGGTTGATGGCCGCGCCGTCAAGCGCTTGGCTATTCTCGAAGGTCCCACTCGACCAGTTGCGGGTCGCCAGCCCGCCGTTGTCGGAGGCCCAGGCGATCCCGCCCGCCGTCCCGGATTGGGTGAGCATGTAGACGTCCTTGCTTTTTAGATTCTCCACGCCCCAACGGGCCAGGGACTTGACCGCTTCCGGATTGGCCAGGGCCGGTTTTTGTGTCCCCCGTACCGCCACTGCCTTGAGATTTTTGGAGGCCATCACGGCGCCCATGCCAGTGCGGCCGTTGGCGCGGTTGGCATTGTTCATCAGACTGGCGAAACGAACGCCATTCTCGCCGGCAATGCCGCATTGCAGGATTTCGATGCGCTTGTCCCCCAGTTCGGTCCGCAGCATTTCCTGGACCTCGCCGGTGGTGCGACCCCACAAGTGTTCCGCCGGGCGGAGTTCGTACGCACCATCTTTCAGCCACAGATAGACCGGGCGTTCAGCCCTGCCGGTGACGACTACGGCGTCGAACCCTGCAAACTTGAACTCCGCCGGGAGGAAGCCGCCGCACTGCGAGTCCCCGATGCAGCCCGTCAGAGGAGACTTGGCAGCTACGGTCAGGCGACTCAGACCGGCCAGCGGCGCGCCGGTCAGGACGCTGGCTGCCAGGACCAGGGTGTTGCGCGGGTCGAGGGCGTCTATCTCCGGCCGGGTTTGGCGCAGGATATAGGTCAGCGCCAGGGCGCTGCCGCCCATCCATTCGCGGTAGAAGGCTTTGGGCGGTTCTTCGACTCGGAACTCGCCGCGGGCTAGGTCGAGGTGCAGGATCTTGCCGTGATAGCCGTAGGGCATGGGAGGTCATACCTCGTTCGTTGGGATAATTGGAGTGCGGGCTTCAGTCCGCAGGAATATTGCAGGCTGAAGCCTGCACTCCACAAACAAACTACTTTTTTAGCGCCCGCCAGATTTTCTCGGGTGTGAGCGGCAGGGAGCGCAGGCGAAGGCCGGTGGCGTGGTAGACGGCGTTGGCTACCGCAGGGGCGACGCCCTCGGCAGTGATCTCGCCCAGGCCCTTCGCGCCGAAGGGGCCGCTCTGCTCGTA
>JACQYE010000058.1:1215-17720 GCA_016208355.1 Chloroflexota bacterium
CCAAAACGGGTGGTCAGCAGCTTTCCAGCCTCGTCGAAAAGCCTCTCCTCCGAGATGGCGTAACCGAGGGCTTGGGCCATGCCGCCTTCCATCTGGCCTTCGGCGGTCTGAGGATTGATGACCGTCCCGCAGTCCACCGCCAGGGCCAGCTTCTTCACCTCCACCTCGCCGGTTTCGATGTCCACCTGCACCTCGGCGAATTGCGATCCAAAGGAGGGCGGTGAAACCATCGAGACGTGCGAGGCGGAGCCCATAATCTGTTCTTGATTCGCAGCGTGAAGACTGTGAAGCCCAATCTCCCCGAGCGAGACCGAGCGCCCATCGGCGGCAAAGACACGCTCGTCTTTGGCAACCATGCCTTCGGCCGTGGTTTTGAGCATCAGTGCGGCGCGCTCGAACAGTTTTTGCCGCACCTGTTCGGCCGCTTTGCGGGCTGCCATGCCTGAGATATACGTGGTGCTGGAGGCGTAGGCGCCCACGTCGAAGGGGGTCAGGTCGGTGTCGGAGGAGTAGACCAGGATCTTATCAAGCGGCACACCCAGGGTCTCGGCGGCCATTTGGGCCAGGACGGTGTCCGAGCCGGTGCCCAGGTCGGCCGCGCCGATCAACAGGTTGAAACTGCCGTCATCGTTCATTTTGATGATCGCTCCGCCCATGTCCAGGCCGGGGATGGCAGTGCCGTGCATCAACAGGCACATGCCCAGACCGCGGCGGATGTTCGGACGGGACGGGTCGCGTTTCCAGGCCGGATCGGCAGCCCGTTCCCAGCCGATGGCCGCGGCGGCCTGTTCCACACACTCGGGCAGCCGGCTGCTGGGGACGGTTTGGACCACCGGGCCGCCCTCGCCAAGCAGGGCCATGATGGACATCTCGTCGCCCACCCGGATAGCATTCTGCATACGGAAAGCGACTGGGTTCAGCCCAAGTTCGGCGGCGATCTCGTCCATCATGCATTCCATGGCGAATTGGGCCTGCGGACCCCCGAAGCCGCGGAAGGCCGACGGGACCGGCAGGTTGGTGTATGCCACCTTCGAGTCGAAGCGAATGTTTGGGCAGCGGTAGCGGACCCCCGAAGCCGCGGAAGGCGGACGGGACCGGCAGGTTGGTGTATGCCACCTTCGAGTCGAAGCGAATGTTTGGGCAGCGGTAAGTGGACAGGCCGCGCATCCCAATCAGGTTGACGACCGTCATTCCCTGCACCCCGTAGGCGCCGGTGTTTTCGAGCACGGTCATTTCAAGCGCCCCCAGGTTGCCGTCCTGGTCCACACCGGCGCGGTAGGTGATGGCCGCCGGATGGCGGGAACGCGTCGTGGTGAACTCCTGCTCCCGGTCGAACTCGCAGCGCACCGGCCGGCCGGTCTTGATGGTCAGGTGGGCGCACAGGTCCTCCAGGATGACATCCATCTTGCCGCCGAAACCGCCGCCCATGCGCGGCTTGATGATCCGGATGCGGCCAACCGGCAGCCCCAGGACGGGCGCCAGCACCCGGCGCATGTGGAAGGGCGCCTGGGTGCCGGTGCGAACAACCAGCCGCTCATCCTCGTCCCAGTAGGTGATGCAGACGTGCGGCTCGATCGGGGTTTGCTGGACTTGCTGCAACCGGTAAGTACGCTCGAAGACATGCGCCGACTCGCGCAGACCCTGCTCCACGTCTCCAATGTTCGCTGTGATGGTGACCACCAGGTTGTGGCTGGCGTCCTTGATGCCGATGGCGTCCGGTTCGTCGTGGATGACCGGGGCGTTCTCTTTCAGCGCGTCTTCGGCCTCGAAGACCGCCGAAAGGATTTCATAATCCACTTCGATCAACCCGAGCGCCTGGCGGGCGATTTCCGGTGTCTCGGCTGCCACCACCGCCACCTTGTCGCCCACGTGGCGCACCTTGCTGTCCAGGCTGACCTGGTCGTAGGGCTTGGGATTGGGGTAGGACTGGCAGCCCGGGGCGAACAAGACGCGCGGCAGGTCCTGGTAAGTCAGCACCGCGTGGACTCCCGGCAGGGCGCGTGCTCTCGAGGCATCAATGCGGCGGATGCGGGCGTGGGCGTGCGGGCTGGTCAGCAGGGCGGCGTAGAGCATACCGGGCAGGGTGAAATCGTCGGTGAAGGCGGCATGACCCTTGGCCAGCCGCAGGGCGTCCACCTTTTGCTTGGGCGCGCCCACCACTGTAGTAGGCGGTTCAGTTCGGACCTCGGGCTTGGTCGCGAGGCGCAGGCCAGTTTCCACCCCGGCTGCCCCGCCGCCGATCCCGGGGGCGGGCGGCTCGAATGGATGATCGAAGAGCGGGGACAGTCCGCCGGGGGGTTCGTTCAACGGCGGGACGGGATCGCCGCGCAGAACCGCCGCCGCCCGTAGCACGGCCTCGACCGGCTTGACATAGCCGGTGCAGCGGCATAGCACCGCGCTGAGGGCTTGGCGCGCCTGTTCCAGGTCGGGGGTGCTTTCCTTGTCCAGCAGGGACTTGGTTGCCAGCAGCATTCCAGGCGTGCAGTAGCCGCACTGGATGGCGCCGGTCTCCATGAAGGCTGCCTGGATGGGGTGTAAATCAGTTCCCGCAGCAAGCCCTTCGACTGTCAGGATGCGATGGCCTTCGGCATGGGCAGCCGGGAGCAGGCAACTCGGCACAAGTCGGTCATCCAGCAGGATCGAGCAGGCGCCTCACTCGCCAGTCTCGCAGCCGTGTTTGACGCTCCAGCAGCCCAGCCCACGCAGCGCCTCCAGCAGCAATTCGCCAGGCTGGATCTCGGCCTCCACGTCGCGTCCGTTGAGATTGAATTTGATCTTCACCGCCGCCTCCTTTACCCGCTCATTTCCGGATTCATGGCTCGTTCCCGGGCCTGGGCGAGCGCCCGGCAGACAAACACTCCGGCCATGGCGCGACGGTACTCGGCGCTGCCGCGGAAGTCCCCGACCGGCTCAGCCTGTTCCATGACGGCTTCGGCTGCCGCTTGGAGGGTTTTGGCATCAAATGATTCGCCAGTCAATTTCTTTTCTACAGAAGAGAGACGAAGCGGCTGGGGATTCGCCCCGGCCAGCGCCAGACTCACCCGTGCAACTTTGCTCCTTTCGACTTCCAAAACTGTTGCAACTGCCACAATAGCCTCGTCGCGCGGTGTTCGGGCGACGCGTTCCAACGCCCAGCCACAGCCGGTCTTGGTGGGCGGGAGAAAGGCCTCCAATACCATCTCACCTTTGTGGATCGAGTTTTTACCCATTGCGTAGAATTCTGAGAGGGGGAGCATACGTTGCATTTCGTCTGCCCCCAGCAGGACAATCTGCGCATCCAAAGCGAGTAGCGCCAGCAGCACTTCCGGCGGGCCGCGGCGGGCCAGGATGACGCCCCACAACCCGGAGAGATTGCGAATGCCAGGTCCCGCGACCAGCGCGGCAGCCTGGCTGAGGAGGGTTCGCGCTCCTCTTTGCAAGTCTGGGCAATCTACCATCTCTTGTAAAGTAGCCAGCGCGCCGATATGCAAAGAGCCATCTGACACTGCCCGGATGTAGTCCAAGCCGAGCAGGCCCAAGTCAACGAAGGCGTCCGCACCCATCCGGCGCGGGTCGCTCGGCTTTGGATGGACGATCAGCGGGAGGGCGTGAAAACCCTGGCGGGCGAGCAGTTCGAGCGCCTCGCGACGGGTTTTTGGCCGGTAATAATCGAAAGGCACGTTTCCTCCTCTCACACGCCGTCGGCGAAGGCGTCAATCACCGGTTTGATATCCGGCATCATCGGGAACAGGATCGGGCAGGTCACCCCGGCGTTGAGATATTCCTTAACCTTGGCGCGGCACTCCGCGCTGGTGCCGACCGCCATTAAGTTGCGCACAACATCATCGGGGATCTCGCGCGCGGCGCGGATGTAGTCCTCCTCTTTGGCTGGCCAGGTCAGGATGGCTTGGACCTTTTCGAGCAGTTTCTCGCTGACTCCGGAGGCTTTCATGATATGCGGCTCGGTTGCAAGATAGTAGGCCACCAGTTTCTTGCCCTCGGCCATGGCCGCTTTTGGATCCTTATCCGAGAGGCAGCAGACCAGCAGTTCTGGCAAAATGGCGCGCTTGATGTAATCCACCGAGACGACGTAGTTGAGCACCACCCCGTCACAAATCTCGCCCGAGAGTTCGAGCATCTTGTCGCCAGTGGCGCCGATGTAGATCGGGATGTCGCGCGGCGAAGTGTCGCCGTAGGCCACATCCAGGCGGATCTTGTCCAGGTGGACAAACTCTCCCTGATAGGTGACTTCCTGCATGGTAAAGAGTTGACGGATGGATTCGACGTACTCGCGCATCGCTTTTAGCGGTTTCTCACGCTGCACACCCACCCGACCGGCAATCGGTTCCCACCATGCTCCCAGGCCAAGCATAACCCGGCTGCTAGTGCATGTCATGCTTGTCTTGCAGGTAGAGGGCGAAGCGTGTGGGCATGAGAATCTCTTTCGGAATGATGTTAACGTACCGCCTGCCAGAGGCGTTCGGTCTGTGCGTGAAGCGCTTGGCGTGCCTGTGGGTCGTGGTCGGTCAGCAGTTCTCCGTCCCGTAGCAGGAAGCGCCCGTCAACCATCACCGTCCGGATGTGCTCCGGATTGCGGTACAGGATCAACTGGTCGTACAGGTTCCACTCGCCGGCAGGGGTCGGGAAGTCGGCGGCGATCAGTTGCAAGTCGGCCTTCCAGCCCGGTTCGACGCGGCCTACCTTTTCCAGATTCAGCGCGCGCGCCCCGCCTTCGGTGGCAAGGTAGTAGACCAGGTCCGCCGGCATCAAGCGCGGGTCGAGGCCGTTCGCCTTGTGGATCAGGAAAGCGCCGCGCATGACCTCGAAGAAGTTATCAATATAACTGTCGCTGCCCAGGCCGAGGGTCACGCCGGCGGCGACCAGTTGCGGGACCGGAGCGATGCCGCCGCCCACCTCGCAGTTGGAAAGCGGCATGTGGGTCGCCCGCGCCCCCCGTTCGGCCAGAAGGGATACCTCGTCGGGGTCGAGTTGGACGCACTGGGAGGCCAGCATCCGGGGTCCGAGGACGCCCAACCGGTCGTAGTATTTGACCGGGCGCAGGCCGTGGTTCATAAGGGCCTGGTCGGGTTCGTAGGTGCCCTCCGAGAGGTGCATATGTACCAGGCAGTCGAGTTTCCCGGCCAGTTCGAAGGCCTGCTGGATGAAGTCAGCCGAACAAGTGAAGGTGGTGTGATAGCACATCAAGCCTTGAATTTTGTCTCCTGGCGGGCGGCTGTGGGTGAATTTGTAATTCTCCTGCAAGCCGAGTTGCCCGTTTTCCGGGCTGACCCGCTGGGTGGCCTCGAAGGACAGGATTGCCCGCAGGCCGTGGCGGGTCACCACTTCGGCCTCCGCTGCCAGGCAGCCGGGCAGCGAGTTGGGGGCTTCCAGGCAGTCGTAGAAAGATGTGACGCCGCTGCGGGTCATCAGTTGGCACTGCCATTCGACCGCCGCTTGCAGCATGGGAAGGTTGATCCGGTCTTCCACCATCGGCCTCCAGAAGTCTTGCAGGAAAGGCCAGAATCCCTCCGGTGCTTTGGCAAGCGGGATGCCGTGCGCCAGGACGCCGTACAGGTGGGTGTGGGTATTGACGAAGCCGGGGGAGAGCACCTGCCCCTCGGCGCGCAGGATTTCGTCGTGCGGGTATTTCGCCAGCAGGTCGCGGTTCGGGCCGACCTCGGCGATGCGGTTCGCTTCGAGGCGCGCCCCCCAGCCCTGTCTGGGCGGTTCTTTGGCCCTGACGATCAGCCATTCGGGCAGGATGAGCAATCCAGTCACGTTGTCTCCTTTGCCATAATTACCCGCTGCAGCCTCGGACAAGGTATTTTCCATCGCCCGCCGCGCCTGTGAACTCGCCATTTTTCACGATCAACTTGCCGCGTAAGAAAGTCATCACCGGATAGCCCTGCAATTCGAAGCCTTTGTAGGGTGTGTAGTCCACCTGTTCGTGGAGAAGGGAACGGGACAAGGTCACTTTTTTATTCGGGTCGAACAGAACCATGTCGGCGTCCGCACCAGGTTCGAGCGAACCTTTGCGAGGATACAACCCGAAGATTTTGGCCGGATTGGTGCTGCAGACTTCCACCCAGCGCTCGAGCGACAGCCTGCCCATCCGGACCCCGTACTGGTAAAGCAGCGATAGTCGGGATTCGATGCCCGGCAGGCCGCTGGGGATCTTTTCGTAGTTGTCCCGGCCCAGATCCTTCTGGCCTTTGTAATTGAACGGGCAGTGGTCTGTCCCGACCGTTTGCAGGTCATCGTCCGCCAGTCCCTTCCACAACCGTTCGTTATCCATCAGGGAACGGAGCGGAGGGGAGCAGACATATTTCGCGCCGGCAAAGCCAGGACGGGAGAGTTCCTTGTCGGTGAGCAGCAGGTACTGGGGACAGGTCTCGCCCGAGGCATTCACCCCGCGCTGCCGGGCAGAGTGGAGGGCGTCAGCACCCAGTGCGGTGGAAATGTGCACCACGTACAACCGGGCGCCGGTCACCTCAGCCAGGGCCAGACTGCGCTGGATGGCCTCTGCTTCCGCAATGGGCGGCCTGGAGAGGGCGTGGTATTTTGGGGCGGTCTTCTTTTCGGCGCGGAAACGACGCTGGAGGTGGGCAATGATGGTGTCGTTTTCGGCATGCACTAGCAAGGTACCCCCGGCCTCTTTCACTACGCAAAGCACATGTAGAAAAGCGGAGTCGCTGAGGCGGAAGCCTTCGTAGGTCAGATAGGTCTTGAAAGAAGTACAACCCTCTTCGAGCAGCCCTGGAACCTCCTGCAATGTCTCCGCCTTGTCGTTGACGAGAGTCATGTGCAGGCCGAAGTCCACGGCGGCCCGACCCTGCCCCCGTTCGCGGCGTTTGGCAAGAGCGTGCTCCAGCCCTTCGCCGAGGCCCGGTTCGACGAAGTCAATTACCGTGGTGGTCCCGCCGCAGGCTGCGGCGCGCGTCCCGGTGAACCAGTCGTCGCTCGAATGGGTCTCCCCGACCGGCATTTCCAGGTGAACGTGGGGATCAATCGCGCCGGGCAGGATGAGCAGCCCGCGCGCCTCGACCACGCGTGCGCCTTCCAGGTCCGGGCCGATGGCGGCAATCTTTTCCCCACGAATGCCGATGTCGGAATGATAGGTCCGCGTGGCTGTCACCAATTTTCCTCCACGGATGACGAGGTCGAACAAGTCGGTTCGTTGAAGCGAGTCCATCGCGAGTTCTTTGCTAGAAGGCGGGCGGGGTGATCATGCACAGGGTAACCAGATCGTCAGGCCCTGACGCAGTAAAAAGGACGAGTTGTGAACCTTCGTAATAGATGCTGTCTCCCGGGTCCAGGCGGTATGTGTTTTCCCCAACCTTGATATCCATTTGGCCCTCGATGACGTACATCATTTCCTCGGTGGATTTGTACAATTGCTGGGCATGATGGCTTTCGCCGGATTTCAACCGGATCAGAAAACCGGCCATCTGGCGGTTGAGATCGTTTGTCAAAAGGTCAAATTGGACATGTGGGTTGGGAAAACTGAGCTGTTTGCGTGCGTTGTGGCGAACGACCTGTTCGGGCTGCTCTCTGCCATTCAGGAAGGTGAACATCGGGACTTTCAACGCCCGGGCGATCTTTTGCAGGGAGCTTATCGAAGGGTCGGTCAGGTCATTCTCGATCTGGCTGAGAAAACTGGCACTCAGACTGGTCAGCACGCCAAGTTCACGCAGGCTCAAACTTATTTCCGTGCGACGCTCTTTTATCTTCTGCCCAATCAAAAATCTCACCTCCATTCCTGATAACGTTGTCAAGAATCATTATAAAGAACTGGTAGCAAATGTCAAGTATAGATTATATATTTTTAGTCACATTTAACAGGCGGGGAGTAAAAAACACACCAGAAAGGGCCTACAGGTGACATTTGTCATGGTTGTTATGTGAGATTCGTTGTTGTATGGGCGGACTGGAATGGCTATGATATTTATATCTTCATGCGCAAATGTTATGAGCAAATTCTCAAATTAAGGCGTTGTGTCGTCCTGCCTGGATTGATCAACTCACACACACACCTGTATCAAAACTTGCTCAAAGGCCTCTCCCCCGGCCTGCCGCTCGTGCCTTGGTGCAACCAGGTGCTGTTCCCTGCTCTGGATGTGCTGCGGAAGGGTATGAAAAAACATGGTAGCCGCCTAGCATACCTATGGACGGCCTTGGCGACGAACGAGAGGATCCGCGGCGGCGTCGCCAGCTGCGTGGACATGGACGCCGTTTCGCCGGAGATCTTGCGTGCTTGGCAGGAGATTGGTTTTCGAGGTGTGCTGGCATACACCCTGGCCAACAAATGGGTTCCACCGGAACTACGCGCCAGCGAAGAAAGCATGAAACAGCAGGTGCTGGAATTTGTGCAAGCGTATCATCATCCTTATGAATTGACTACCGTCTTTGTCGCTCCCTCGACCCTTTTCCTGTGCAGCGACGATTTCCTTCTTTGGGCCGGGGAGCAAGCCCGCAAATATGACCTGGGCATGCAAATCCACCTTGCGGAGATATCTGGTGAGGTTGATGATCAGAAGGAAGTAACAGGTCACACACCAGTGGAGCATTTACAGTACCTGGGTCTTTTGAACAGCCGCTTGAGTGCAGTTCACTGTGTGCATCTGGGTGACCATGATATTGAGTTGATGGCCAAAGCAGGGGTCCAGGCTGTTCACTGTCCCAAGAGCAATATGAAACTGGCCGATGGGGCAGCCCCTATTGTCCGGATGCGCGAAGCAGGCATCCCGGTCGGTTTGGGGACAGATGGTTGCGCCTCGAATGACCTGCTTGATATGTGGGAAGAGATGCGCGCGGCGGTGCTGCTGGCCCGGGTCTCAACTGGTCGCGCAGAAGCAATGATGCCCAGAGAAGCGTTTCAGATGGCAACCGTTGACGCAGCGCGCGTCTCTCGCCTGGATGCTGGCGAACTCCAGCCCGGAAAACTGGCTGATATTGCTGTGCTTGAACTGCAAGGTATCCATCTGCAGCCCTTCAACGACCAGGACCTGCTGAACATGCTGGTTTTTTGCGCAAGGGCAAGCGATGTGCGTGACACGATCATCAATGGTGTGACGGTCATGCGCAACCGCCGCCTCACGCATGTGGACGAGGCCGCCCTCGTAGACGAGGTTGAGGCCATCCAGGCCGAGGTGGCCAATCAGTATTCGGAAGAATCGCACTATTCAAAGGAGTCAACCAGGTGAGTTCATTGATTGCTTATTATCCCGGAAAGACAATCTTCCATCGCCTCGATCCGCGAGCCAAGATCATTTTCATGCTGCTTGTCAGTACAGCGATTTTCACTGTGCAGGAAATTACTATCGCGTTGATAGTCCTGGTTATCATGATCTTATTCTGGATCATTGCCCGCTTGCCCGTGAGAGTCCTGTGGGGTTTCATGAAAGTCCTGCTCCCGATCATTGGCTTTTTATTCATTGTCCAGGCGATTTTCTATCCTGGGACCACGCCGCTAATCAAACCGCTTATCCCGATTGGTAAAGGTTATGGACAGATCACCCTTGATGGGATTTTATTTGCTGTGCTCCTTGCATTGCGTTTGATGGCAATGATTATCATGCTTCCGCTGGTCAGTTTTACGACACCTGTTCAAAACTTCGCCTTGGGAATGGTCAAGATGGGGCTGCCATACAAGTTGGCCTATACCATGACCACAGCTCTGAACTTGGTTCCCATTTTACAGATGGAAACGGGGGTAATCGTGGACGCCCAACGTTTGCGAGCCATGCAATCCTTCGAGAAGGGGAAGCTGGGTGACAAACTGAGGGCTTACCCGGCGCTGGTGACACCACTCGTAATTGGCTCAATGCGCCGCGCTCAACTTATGGCCGTTGCCATGGATTCCCGTGCTTTCGGGGCGAGTAAATCCCGCACCTATCTGGAAGATATTCAGCTGCATCCATGGGATTGGGTATTCATAATCCTGACCGTTGCTTTTTCTGTCGTGACTGTACTTGGCTCTTATTTGCTTTGAAATTCAGACAGGAGAAATGCCATAAACACGCCCGCGATTGAATTGAATGATGTATCCTATCGTTACCCGCGCAGCAAGCGTTGGGTAGTAACTCACCTCAGCCTGAAAATCAAACAGGGAGAGTTCGTCGCCCTCATGGGCGAAAATGGTTCAGGGAAGAGTACTCTCTGCCAGATGATGAACGGGATCATCCCCAACAGCGTCGGGGGAAGGCTGGTCGGACAGGTGCTGATCCATGGTTTGGATACCAAAGAGACAGGCATCTCGGTCCTGGCAACCAAGGTCGGGATCGTGCTGGAGGACCCGGAGACCCAGCTTTTTACCACATCCGTGAAAAGCGAGGTGGCCTTTGGTCCCGAAAACTTGAGCCTTCCACCCGAAGAAATCGAAGAACGCGTCCGCTGGGCATTGGAGGTTGTACGGCTGGCAGGTTATGAGGATCGGTTACCCACCTCGCTCTCAGGCGGCCAGAAACAACGCCTGGCCATCGCCGCGAATATTGCCATGCGACCCGATATCCTGGTCTTGGACGAAGCCACCTCCCAGCTTGACCCTGTTGGCGTGGAAGAAGTCCTCTCCGTAGTGCGCGAGCTAAACCAAAAATATGGCATTACCATCTTGATGGCCACGGACGCTTCCGAGATGGTCGCCCGGTTGATGGACCGGGTAGTGGTTCTCGACCAGGGGCAGTTGGAGGCCGACGGCACCCCCGGTCAGATCTTCGCTGACACTGGCCTGTTCAAGAAGCTAATGATCCGTTCCCCCCAGGTCTCCCAGCTGGCAACCCGGTTGAAAAACGAGGGCCATGCCCTGCCAGCCTTCCCGGTCACCGTCCCGGAGGCCAGCAAAGGGCTGCAAATCCTGCTCAAAGGGACCTCGCCTGTCCTCCATGTCGAGCAGACAAAACTGGCAGCAAATACCTCCCAGGCGCCAGCCATCCAGGTGGAACACCTCAATTACATCTATCAGCCGTTGAACGTGCACGCCGTCAAGGATGTCAGCTTCGAGATCCAGCAAGGCGAGTTTGTCGCCCTGATCGGCCAGAATGGTTCAGGCAAGACAACCGTGCTAAAGAACTTACTTGGGCTGCTTCGCCCTACCGACGGGAAGGTGATCGTGGCCGGACAGGACACCCACACCACAGCAGTGGCCGAGATGGCCCGACACGTTGGCTTTGTGCTCCAGAACCCGGATCAACAACTCTTCGCTGAGACGGTCGAAGAAGAGGTGGCTTACGGTCCGAAGAACCTCAAGCTGGAAAAAGGCCTGATCGAGCAGCGCGTTGCGGACGCCCTGAAACTGGTCGGGCTGGAGGATAAGCGCCAAGAGTTCCCGCCGGCGCTTTCCAAGGGCGACCGGGCCAAGGTGGTCATCGCCAGCGCCCTGGCGCTTGACCCATCCATTATCGTTCTGGATGAGCCCACCACTGGCCAGGATTACCGCGGCTGCCATCAGATCATGCAGATCGCCCAATCCCTTCACAAACAGGGATGCACGGTAGTGTTCGTCACCCACCACATGGCCCTGGTGGCGGAGTACGCCCAACGCGTGATCGTCCTGTGCGGTGGGAAGCTGCTGCTGGACGATGTGACCGAAGGCGTCTTTGCCAGGCCAGAGGTCGTCCGCCAGGCCTATATCATCCCACCTCAGATCACCGAACTCGGCCAGGCTTTACCGGTCGGATTAGGACTGCCGCGCAACCCTCTTACTGTCCAGACCATGAGCGCGGCTATTCTTAGCCGGTTCAATCATAAAAAGTAGTCAGACCACTGCCGAAGGGAAGCACCCATGGACGAAATCCTTGCAAAACTACAGTCAATCTGCGGACCCGAACACGTCACGAATGAACGCGTTGACCTGCTGTGCTACCGACGCGACTGCGGACCCACTCCGGGCGGGATGCCGGGCTACGTCTGCCGGCCGGAATCGACGGAGGAAGTGGTCAAACTGGTCAATCTCGCCAACGAATTGAAGAAACCGTTGTTCCTGTGGGGTCGCGCCACTACTTTCGTGGACTCCGGCGTGGTCAAGGATAGCATTGTGTTGGCGCTCGACCTGATGAACAAGTTCGAGATTGACCTGGAGAACCAGGTCGTTCACGCAGAAACCGGCACCATCTGGCATGCCATTGATGGTGAGCTAAAACAATACGGCTGGGAGTTGGCTGCCCCGGGCGGAGGGGGTATGTTTTCGGCCAGTGTGGGCGGGACGATAGCCTACAACGCCGTGCCGCACGGCATCACCGAGTACGGCGTCACCGGCGACCATGTTGTCACCCTGGAAGTTGTCCTTCCGGACGGAACCGTCCTGCGCACCGGATCGGCTGCCAACGATGCCAACGGCAACATCGCCATCGAACGGGGCGCCAACGGCCCCGACCTGGCCGGCCTGTTCATCGGTTCCTGCGGCACCCTGGGCATCATCACTAAGGCTACCCTGCGCATCCGCCGCATCCCCGAAACCGAGGAATTCCTGTTCTACACCTTCGAGGAGCTCGGCGGCGCGGTCGACGCCGTCTCAGCCATGCAGAAGCAGGCCTCCGCCACCTTCATCATCGGCCTGCTCGGAGGTCCGAAACCGACCGGCATCCGTGGCAATTACAGCCTGCACATCATCATCCGCGACAGCCGGGCCCGCGCCGCCGAGCGCAAGCAAGCCTGCCAGGTGATCTGCCAGAGCTTCGACGGCATGGCCCAGGACGCCCGGGCCACCCGTTCCTATTGGACCGAGCACATGTATTCTTGGCTGCGCAACGACAGCCCGCTGACGTACTACGGCAGCCGGCCGTATTTCTGCCCGGAAGTGGCCGGTTTCCTCCCCACCCAAACACTTAAAGAAGCCATCCCGGCCCTGAACCAGTACATCGCCGACACGCGCGCCGAGTGGGACGCGAACGGCATGGTGGTCAAGGGCTTCGATGTCTATTTCTCACGCAACGGCGGCTTCCTGTGGGTTGACACGCTCTACAACGAGGGCCGGCCTGAAGCCCACGAGTACGGCCTGAAGGTCCGCCGCGACATCGCCGAGTTGATGTTCAGCAAATGGATGTCGCCGGGCGGGATTGTGGCCGGGATCGCGCCTTACATCATGCCGAAATTGGGAAATGCCTACCAATTGATGCAAACCTTGAAAGCGAGCCTCGATCCCAACAACATCCTGAACCCGGGTGTTCTGATGCTGGGCGGCGACCCGACCTTCGGGAAGATCCTGAAGCAGGCCGAACCACGGGGCCTGCACATCGAGGAGAATGCCCAATCGCTCTTCCAATGCCTGCGCTGCGCCTTCTGCCTCGACATCAGCTGGGTCGGAAAGAACTACCAGCGCTGCCCGTCCTACGAATACGGCAGTTTTGAAACCTATTCCGCACGCGGCCGGGTGGCCACCGCCCGCGCCATCCTGGAAGGCGAGATTGATTACGACGAGAAGGTTGCCGAGCGGATCTTCAGCTGTACCATGTGCGGCGCGTGCAGCGAGTAATGCATGAAAAACATTGACCTGCGCAAAGTGTACCAGGGCATGCGCGACGACCTGGCCGAGCGCGGCCTGATCCCCGCCGGTCTGAAACAGGCCGCCGAGGACACCTACCGGCAGCGTAACCCGTACGCCAAGGAACACGGTGAACGCTTCTCCTGGCTCAAGGACAAGAGCTGCCTCGACCGCGGCGCCCGGACCGCCTTTTTCGTCGGCTGCACGCCCTCCTACGTGCGCCGCTCGGTCGCCAGCGAGGCCGCCGCACTGCTCGACAATCTCGGCCTGGATTACACCGTCGCCTCGGACGAGTGGTGCTGCGCCCACCCGCTCATGTCGGCCGGCGAGACCGGCAAAGCGGCCGAGTTCATGCGCCATAACATCGAAACCTACCAGAAACTGGGTGTCGAGCGGATGATTTTTCTCTGTCCGGGCTGCCAGATGACCTTCACCAACGAACTACCGGAGGTCCTGGGTCACTCTCTGCCCTTTGAGACCGTCAACATCCTGGAACTGGTTGCCGAAGAGCTGAAAAAAGGGCACCTGGAACTGGCAAGCATGCCGGCAGGCACGGTCATGACTTACCACGACCCCTGCACGCTTGGTCGGCAGCTGAAGATCTACGATGCTCCGCGCCAGATCATAAAGGCCCTCCCGGGAACGCGCTTCGTGGAGATGCCACGCAACCGCCAGGACTCCTTCTGCTGCGGCGCTGGCTCGTACGTGCGCTACGACTTCCCCGGGTTGACCGACACTGCTGGCCTGCAGCGCTGGAGCGAGGCTGTCGGTACCAAGGCTGGCATGTTATTGACCAGTTGCATTTCCTGCTTGACCGAGTTCCAGCAGGTCAAAGGCCAGACCAAAGACAAGCTGGAAGTGGTAGACCTGGTTTCACTGGTCAATAAGCAGGTGCGTGTGATCGAGGCTGTCACCAGCTAAACAGCTGGAGTAAATAGAGAAAGGATGGAGGAAGAATGAAAAAGAAAAGCGGTTTGATTACGGCTCATCCGGCCGTCATTGCTGTCTGGGCGGCTCTGATGGCAGCGGCTTCACTGCTGCCCGCCTTCCCGATCGTTGGCACAGGAGCCACGTTCAATATCGCCAATTGCCTGACTCCCTTGGCTGGAATTTTCTTCGGTCCCATCCCGGGTGCCATCGCTGCCGGCGTAGGAGGCTTCATCGGGCAATTGCTGGCGCCGCACACTGTGCTGTTTGGCCCGCTGCAATTCACCATCGCCATTATGGGTGCACTGGCATCCGGTTACGCCATGCAACGCCGGTGGTGGGTCTCGATTGGCATCATAACTCTGTGCGCCGCGGGATGGTATCTCTTCCCAACGGGTCGGGGAGCCTGGGCAACGCCATTGTTATACCTACTCGGTTATGCTGGCATCCTGGTGGGATGGCTGATTAGCCGCAAGGAAAATGCTCTCCTGTCGCCGAATCGTGGCAAGATGGCGCTTGCTATCTTTTGCACCTCGATAGCAGGTATCATCGTGACACAATCCATGGGTAATCTGTGGGCTTTGATATTTTTCCAACTCCCACCCGCCATCTGGTTCACCGTGCTTGCCATTGCTCCGGTCGAACGATTCCTCTTCGCCCTGGGTGCGATGATCATCGGTACACCTCTGCTGATTGGCCTGCCCAAGATCGGCGTCCAGGTTGGGCCGATGATCTACCAGAAGGAAGATGAGGATGAAGGTCCCGAACCGACGAAAACGTCCAACAACTAGCCTGAAAAGGTAAGGAACCGTCTATTCTACATTCAACTCATTCACGTACGTATGATGTCTGAACCAAAAACCACTCTTGAAGTGATCGTCCTTGGCGCGGCTGCCGTAGATTGGATCGCAAAGGTGAAGGAACTCCCACCTCGTGATGGGATCGCCTTTGCAGATCAATACTTGCCCTTTGCCGGAGGCTCAGGTGCAAATGCGGCCGAAGGGTTGGCGCGCCTGGGATATGCTGTCCGCTTCCTGGGTGTCTTGGGTGACGATGAAGGTGGCCGGATGCTTCTCCGAGTGTTCAGAGATGTTGGTGTGGACACTGGCTGTATCCGGGTGTTGAAAGGCGAGCGCTCCGCGGCTTGTTTCATAGCGGTCGATTCGAGCGGCCAGCGGATGATCTTTGCTCTGGGTGGAGTAGCCTTGTACGACAAAGCGGAAGAGGTTCATCCTGACTGGCTGCGGGAAGCGCGCGTGCTGTATATAACCGATGCCTACCCGGAAGTTGCGATTGCAGCCATTGCCAATCTGGGAGCCAACGCTCGGGTGGTATTCAGTCCTGGAGGTCTGATGGTTGCAGCAGGTGAGGCCTATCTGCGCCCGATTCTGGAGCGGACCGACGTCCTGATCCTCAACCGGGTAGAGGCGGAAAGCCTGACAAAAGAAATGGATTTGCAGCGTGCCTGCCTGGAATTAGGCCTTCGCGGACCGAAAGTGGTCCTGCTTACCCTTGGAGATCAAGGCGTGCTGGTCGCTGAAAAAGGTTCCGTCACCCAGGTCCCGGCTGTTGAGGTAGACGATGTGGTAGATACCACAGGTGCCGGGGATGCCTTTTCGACTGGCGTAATTGCCGGCATACTGGAAGGTCTTGACTGGAAGCAAGCCGCCCACCTGGGGTGTAGAGTGGCAGCCATCAAGATCCGTCATTTTGGCAGCCGGACTGGGTTGCCGGAACGGATGCAGGTTCAGGCCTGGTTGGATGCCAAGTCGAGAAAAAATAACGAGGTGATGCTTTGAAAGGTGCAGCGGCTGGTCAACCCGGGCAAGTCATTCTCGTGGATTATCCTGAACCGGATGCAGGCCCGATGGATATCATTCTGGCTCCCACGGCATGTGGCATATGTTCTACAGATGTCAAACAGGTGCAGAAGGGAGCGAAGGACACCCGCTTTGCGCTGGGGCATGAACTGGTCGGAAGGATCATCAAGACATCTGTGAGCCATGAGTGGAAGGAAGGACAGCGCGTCGCAGTCGCGCCTTACCTGCCTTGTGGGCAATGTTTCTATTGCACGGCCCATCAGCCCGCACTGTGTACGCACCTTTATGAAGTGTCGATCTCA
>JACQYE010000128.1 GCA_016208355.1 Chloroflexota bacterium
AGAGTGTTTTGAAAGTCGGTTTTTAACCACAGATAAACACAGATAAAAAGGATTTGGGCATTTTTAACCGGGGGTTTATCCAAAAAATCAGTGTTCATCCGTGTTCATCTGTGGTTGCTTTTGACTTATGAAACAGTCTCTTAGGAAATCTCCGTGCTCTCTGTGGGCTCTGTGGTAAAAACGGGTGACTGGTCCGCATAATTATCCGCTCCCATCAATTTCGCTCGTCAACCCAGACCGTCATATCCTCCAGCGCCTGGGTCTTGAGCCAGATGCCCGGCAGGCGGCGGAATTTGCCAAACGTCCCGGCGTGGGCGCGACGGGAAAAGACGTCATAATCGCGGGCTTCGATGTCGTCGAGGATGGCCGCGTACAGGTCGGCTGCGGCGGCGATGGCAAAGCGGCCGTCCCCGTTGAGCATGGCAATCCCCGGCCAGGACTCGGCGTACAGGCGGCGGACGCGCTCCACCTGGAAGCGCATGAACCTGCGCCACTGCGGGGTGACCTTTCCGGAGGCGATGTCGCATGAGGGGATACCAAAGCGATCCAGGTCTTCCTGTGGCAGGTACAGGCGTCCGTTGCGCCAGTCTTCGGCCACGTCGCGCAGGATGTTGGTCACTTGCAGGGCGATCCCCAGTTTGATGGCATAGGGAATCGCCTCGGGACCGGCGAAGCCGATGATGTGCATCGCCATCAGGCCGACGGTGGAGGCAACGCTGTAAGAATAGGCCGCCAATTCGTCGAAGGTCTGGTAACGGGATTTGGTCAGGTCAGAGGCCACCCCGTCGAGCAACTGCTCGGCGTAGCGCACCGGGATGCCGAATTTCAGGCGGGTATCCGCCCAGGCCACGGCCACCAGGTCGGCATCCGAGGGGTGAGTTGTCAGGGCGCGCATCCGCCAGGAGGCCAGTTCACGCAGCGGGTCGTTGTCCGGGCTGCGGTCCACGATATCGTCGCTGACCCGGCAAAAGGCGTAGAGGGCGCGCGCCGCCTGACGTTTTGGTTCCGGCAGCAGAGCGGAAGCCAGGGTAAAGGTCCGGCTGTGCTGGCGGGTGATCGTCTCACAGACAGCATAGGCGCGCCTCAGCAGGGTCGCATCCAGCGTGGCAATGGCGGTGTGGGGCAGGTGGTCGAGAGCTTCGTGCGCCAGGGTCAGCAGGCGTGATTCCCAGGGCATGCTTTGCAGGGTCATGTGAAGGTCATCTCCTTCAGAATTCGTTCGGTGGTCAGTTTGGCCGAGAGCAGGACAATCGGCAGGCCTGTGCCGGGATGCGTGCTGGCCCCGACAAAGTACAGGTTGCGGTAGCGTGGATGGCGGTTGTGCGGGCGCAGGTAGCCCACCTGTAAGAAATTATGGCTCAGGCCGAAGGCGGACCCTTTGGCCAGGTTGAGCGCATTTTGATACTCCGGCGGGCCAATGGTTTCCTCGAACAGGATGCGCTTGCCCAAGTCTTTCACGCCGATGCCTTCCAGCCGGCCGGTCACAAATTCGCGGGCGCGGTCACGCAGGGCAGCCCAGTCCTGTGGCTTGTTCCCGTCCATGTGGCCGATTGGGACGAGTACCATCAGCGCATCGCCATCCGCGGGGGCAAAGGAGAGGTCAGTGCGCGCCGGGGCATTGACGTAGAACGAGGGGTTCTCGGGCAGGGTAAATTCCTTGAAAATTTTATCAAATGATGGTTTGTATTCGTTGTCTGCCAGGAAGACATTATGGTGCAGCAGTTCCGGCGATTTTTCACCCTGCACACCCCAGTAGAACATCAGCGCCGAGGAAGTGAACTTCTTGCGGAAGAGTTTGGCCGCTGTGCCGTCATCGGGCAGCAAGTTGGCGTAGACGTACGGCAGGTCAGCGTTGGCGACAACGGTATCGGCTTTGACGACAAAACCGTTTTCGAGCGTGACACCCTCTGCGCGTCCGCCTGCTACATTGATCTTGCTGACAGGAGCCCCGTATTCGAATCGGACCCCGAGGCTGGTTGCGATTTTTTCGAGCGTCGCGATTGCCTGATAGAGGCCGCCCTTCGGGAACCAGACGCCGTCCGCCAGTTCGGTGTATTGCAGCAGCGAGAAGGTGGCCGGGGCGTCGTAGGGGCTGAGCCCCAGGTACATGTTCTGGAACGAGAAAGCCGCCTGCAAGCGCGGGTCCTTGAAATAAGTGGCCGTATTGGCCGCGTGCTTGACCAGCGCCTTCATCTGGAACAACAGCGGGATATTCTTCAAATCGAAATATTGCAGGGACGAATTGAAATTGCGCCCGACGAACTTTTCGAGCGACAGGTTGTAGTGCTTGTAACCTTCAGCCATGAACTTCAGGAACTGGCCAAACGCGCCGGGTTCGATGGCGTCCAACTGGGCGCGCATCTTCGGCATCTCGGCGCTCAGGTCGAGGGTCGAGTTGTCGTGGAAGTGGGCGCGATAGGTCGGGTCGAGTCGGACAAGTTCCAGGTGGTCGTCCATGCGCTCGCCCAGCGCGGTGTAAGTCTCGGCGAAGACTTCCGGCATCAGGAACAGGGTCGGACCGACATCGAAGCGATAGCCGTCCCGCTGGATAACGGAAACCCGCCCGCCGGGAGTCCCACTCTTCTCGAAAACAGTGACGTTGTGTCCAGCCTTTGCCAGCCGGGCGGCGGCGGTGATTCCCCCGATCCCGGCTCCAACGATGATGGTTCTCATGAAATCTCCAGTTCTGTCTAAATCGTTTGTATCTATCCAAGCAAGCCAATGACACACTGTTCACAAAAGAATGCGTTACTCCTGTATGTACGATAACAACTGCTAAAGGTTATCACAAAACGCCATCTACAGCATTGTGATGAACATCTCGTTATTATCCTCGCCTGGGAGACCCCCTGCTTGAGGGGGCTGATGCAGTTGGAAAAATGAATACTTGCCCTCGTCACTATGAACAATCTCCCGGAGATTTCGGCCGCCCTGAGCGGATTCAGTACCTTTTTCCTAGTCAAACCTATTGACTCCCCTTCCAAAAACCCCTATAATATTGCTATGGTCTGACCACCATACCACAGATATGATCAAAATACCCCCTGTCACCCACCAATCCCTGACGGATACCGTCTCTGCCAAGTTGGCCGCCTCAATCCTTGATGGAAGCATGAAGCCTGGCATCCAACTTCCGCCCGAGCGCGAACTGATGAGCCAGTTGGGCGTCAGCCGCGCCACCCTGCGTGAGGCGCTCAAGACCCTCGAGGAGAATAAACTCATCGAGGCGCGTCCCAATGTCGGCTGGTTCGTCCGCAGCGTGGACGAGGCCAACATGGCCCAGGCGAAGGAACTGGCCGGAGGCGCGGCGACCCAGGCTCCCCGCCCGGCAACGAACGAGCCGGTCACGCGTCCGATGCGGGTGCCGATCGCGCCCGACAAACCGCTCCACATCCCCAACCTGCAGACCGACCGCCTGGGGACATTCGACTTCATTTCCTGGTGGGAACGGGACAAGGTCAAGGATGCCAAAGTGCTGGTAGTGGGCGCCGGGGCGCTCGGGAATGAAGTGATCAAGAACCTGACGCTGATGGGCATCGGCCACCTGTTCATTGTGGACTTCGACAACATCGAAGCCGCCAACCTGAGCCGCTCGGTGCTCTTCCGCGAAACGGACAACAAGCGCAGCAAGGCCGAGGTGGCCGCGGCGCGGGCGAAAGCCATCAACCCGGATGTGCACGTCCAGTACCTGAACGGAGATGTAACGACCGCCCTGGGGCTGGGCATCATCCGCCGTATGGACGCCGTCATCGGCTGCCTGGATAACCGTGAAGCCCGCCTGGCAATCAATCGCTTCTGTTACTGGGTAAACAAGCCCTGGGTGGACGGCGCCATCCAGGAACTGCTCGGGCTGATGCGCGTCTTCGTGCCCGGACAGGGCGCCTGCTACGAGTGCACCCTGACCGAACAGGCACTGCGCGACCTGTCGCTGCGCTATTCCTGCCCGCTGCTGGCGCGCCAGAATGTACTGCTGGGCAAAGTGCCCACCACGCCTACCATCGCTTCCATCATCGGCGGGATGCAGTCTCAGGAGGCGCTTAAACTAATCCATGGCCTGCCGGTGGAACCAGGAAAAGTGGTGCATTTCAACGGCATGGTTAACGACATGCACACTACGGCCTACGTGCCGCGCCAGGACTGCGAGAGCCACTGGACCTACGGCGATATTACCGAACTCCCCGCCCGCGCCGAACGCACCACCCTGAATGATCTGTTGCGCATCGCCCGCGCGGACCTCGGGCCGGATGCCATCATCGAACTCGACCAGGAACTGATTACCTCCCTGGAATGCCCCAACTGCCATACAAAGGAAGACATACCGCGCCCGCTGAGCGAGGTCAGTTTTGAGACCGGTCACTGCCCCACCTGTGGTGTACTGCGCGAAACCACCCTGACCCATACCATCACCGGCGAGGAGAATTTCCTGCATCACACGCTCGTCAGTGTAGGTGTGCCTCCCCTGCACATTCTGCGCGCCCAAAACGGCGGAGAGTACCGCTTCTACGAACTGACTGGCGACCTGCCCGAGACGCTGCACTTCCGCCACTTCGACCCCACCGAACCGGTCGGCAGGAAACCGGGCCGCATCCACCTGAAGGATGAGGCAGGGGCGAAGGATGACGCTGAAATCCCTGCACCCAGCCGCGTGAAATTGCATGATTAGCTCCAAGTATTCCAATGACCATTCCCATCCCCACCCCGCCCCCTCCGCCACGCTCCGACCTGCCGCGCAAACTGGCCTTGCTCTTCCTGCTGGCTGTCGCTGCCGCCCTGGGCGTTGTGTGGCTGTTCCGGGCCGGACATCCTCTCGCTTACCTTCCTATGATATTTCTGGATTCAGCCATGCTCGGTTTGGTGGCCGGGTTTGGGGCGCGGTTCATCCTGAAAAGACGTCGCAGCGGACTGCGCCTGTTGGCCGCCCTTGCAGCATTGACCGCCGGGCTGGTTGTGCTGGGCGTTTTCACCGGCTGGAAATACGGCCTCGGCCCGCTGACTTTCCGCCCGGGGCGATTCAACTGGGCCGGACTCATCCAGACGATCATCGGGATACTGGCAGCGGTCCTGGCGCTGTACGCCTGGCGCAGACGGGCTCCTGCCGCCCCGTCGGCGGTGGAAGAACCGCCCACCCAGCCCGCGGCCATCCGCAGCGGGACCCCGGACCTGCTCCCACAACCGGAACGGGTCAAAACGCCGAAGCCGCGCCTCTCGAGGTTCGCGAAAAAGTCGCAGCCTTCGACCGGCTCCAGACCGCGCACCCGGACGAAGGTCCAGGGCGCAGCGAAGCCGAAAACCAAAGCTGCTCGTTCCAAACCAACCGTATCCGGCCTGAAACGCCGCTCGCGCAAAGCAAGCGTCCAGTTTGCTGCCAACGAAGAACACCGCTGCCCGTATTGCCTGGAACTCATCCAGCCGAACGACCCGCGCGGGATTAAGGAATGCAAGGTCTGCCATACCCTGCACCACGCGGACTGCTGGGTCATCACCGGCGCCTGCCAGGTACCGCACCTGAACTCATAATCATTTTTGGAGGAGACCGTTATGCCTGACCTGAGCATCACCATTGTCTTACCCAGCGGGGGAGCCCGGAATGCAGACATCCCCGATGACATCGGCATCCGCGACCTGTTGACGGAGCTGACCTCTTTGCTGCAACTGCCCACCGTCGGCCCGGACGGACGACCGATGTTCTATCGTCTCGACAGCAAAGCGCTCGGTCGCGAACTAAAAGAGGACGAGACGCTGGCCTCGGCAGGCGTGCCGGAGAACGACCGCCTGATGCTGACCGCCGACATCACCGCCGGGAGCCGGGTGGCCGTGACTGACAGCCCGCGCATGCGCCGCCTGCGCGCCGATTATGAGTTGATGAACGAACTGACCGCCCGCAGTGACTTGATCAGTTTTATGGCACAAGCCCCGCGGCCCAACCTGCCGCCGGAACGCTACATCGTCACATTCAAGTGCAAAAGCATCGCCGGGGTGGACTTTGCCGGCAATCCGAAGTACGCCAACCACCACCAGGTGGAGATCTACCTGCACAACCAGTACCCGCAACGCTGGCCGGGGATGAAATGGCTGACTCCCATCTGGCATCCCAACATCAATCACTTGAACGGCTCAGTTTGCATTGATGCCGCCTGGTGGACGGCCAGCCGCTCGCTCGACCGGCTGGTGATCATGTTGGGCGAGATGCTTCAATACAAAAACTTCCACGACGACCCCACCAAGCCACCCTTCCCCTGGGATGCCGAAGCCGCCCGCTGGTCGCGTGCTTATCGCCAAAGACATCCGGATGTCTTCCCGGTTGACAAGCACGAACTACTCCGGCCGGAGAGTGTCAAGATTAAACCGGTGAGCACCGTAAAGAAAAAACCCGGGATCCGTTTGAAGTAGCTCTGCTCGAGCAGTCTCTCTCACCCACGGGCCGCCTGGCCCGACCATCTGAAAGGAGAAACCCCATGCCTGAATTTCCTGTCACCCTCGTACTCCCCTCCGGCGGCACCCGCACTGATGATGTGCCCGATGCTGTGCCGGTCAAGGATTTGCTTCCCGAGCTCACCACCTCGTTGGAACTTCCGGTTACCGGACCCGACGGCCGACCGATGTCTTATCGTCTGGACAGCAAAGCGCTGGGCCGTGAACTGAAAGAGGACGAAACCCTCTCGCAAGCCGGGATCCCGGAGAACGATCGGTTGATGATGACGGCCGACGTCACCGCCGGGTGATATCCTTCCTCCACCCCAGCCCTCTCCCAATGGGAGAGGGCTGGGGTGACGAAGACTCTCATCACCTTATGGATGGACTATGCCCTGCGCTGGGATTCGCCCTACGACAACGGCGAGATTCAGCCGGTTGTGACAGTCTTCCTGACCCAGCCGGCTTACGCCCGCATCCATGTCCACGCGGCCAGCGACCTGGATAATGAGGTCGGCGGCATTCTGGTCGGTCAATGGTGCCTGGATAACGGGACCGAATCCCAGTTCCTGGTTATCGAAAACGTCCTCCCTGCCCGTTACACGCGGCAGAGCAGCGTCCACCTGACGTTCACGCAGGACAGCATTGTCCATTACCACGGGATCATCGAGCAGCGGTTCGCAGGCAAGCAGATTGTGGGTTGGTACCATACCCACCCCCGTATGGGTATCTTCCTCTCCCAATACGATACCTGGCTGCACAATCATTTTTTCCCGGAACCGTGGCAGGTTGCCCTGGTGGTGGAACCGCATAGCTCTGCCGCAGGATTCTTCGTCCGCCAGACGAACGGCCTGCTGGATCCGTCTTGCTACTTCGGTTTCTATGAGATGAACGGTCACGTTGGTCATAGCACCGTTCGCTGGCAAAACCTGACCCGTTCCGGGGAAGAAAGCGATAAATAACTTATGAAGCGACAAATGCGTACGTACTACAGCGCAATTTTTGGCGCCATCGGTGGCCTCATCGGCTGGCAGGCCAGCAACCTGCTTGGGCTGTCTTTCATCCGTAGTATTTACCTTAGTGAAGCCATCGTTGGCGCGTTGGTCGGGTTGAGCATTGGCCTGTTGATCGGCGTCGCCGAGGGCGTGCTGACCCGTAATTTCGTCCAGGTGCTGAAGTCTGGCGGATTCAACTGCCTGCTGGGGGCCGTAGCGGGCGCCATTGGCCTGCCAATAAGCGAATTCCTGTTCCAGTTGGTCGGGGCAGGGATGATTGGCCGCGCCCTGGGCTGGGGTATTTTCGGGCTTTTGCTCGGGCTGGCGCAGGGTGTGACCGGCAAGAGCCAGGCCTGGAAAGGGGCTCTCGGCGGCCTGATTGGCGGCGCGCTGGGCGGCGCCCTGCTCGAAATCGCCCGCCTCCTGTTGGAAGACCCGCTGCTCGGCAAGATGGCCGGGCTGGTCTTGCTTGGCGCCTCCACCGGCGCATTCATATCGCTGATCGTCACACTGCTCAGCCGCGCCTGGCTTGAAGTCACCTCCGGGAAACTAAAGGGCAGCGAATTCATCCTGGATAAGTTCCTGGCGAAGGGCCACCCGGCCATTGCCCTCGGCAGTTCCCCGCTCAAGTCGGAGATCGTCTTCCCCGACCCCGACATCGCTCCCCAGCACGCCCTGCTGACCGGCGACGGCTCGCGCTTTACTATTAAAGATATAAGCCTGTCGGGCACTTTCATCAATAAGCACCGTATCGAGCAGGCCCAACTCGTCAACCGTCAGACCATTCGCATGGGCAACACGGAAATGGTCTACCACGAGAAGAGGTGATTATGTCCGGTTCACGATTTTTCTTGTTCCTTTGCGCGGCCCTGCTGCTGGCGCTGACGCCCCTCTTTCCCGCCGCGGCGCAGGACGAAGGACTGCAAATCCGCATCACGCAGGTGGACAACTCCAACTTCCCGCAAGTGACGGTCTACGTCTCCATCACAGATGCGGACGGGGAACCTGTCGGAGTTGACCCGAACCTGATCCAACTCTACGAGAATGGCGTGCTCGTCCAAGCCGAGCAGGTGCTTGGGTCCGGGGAAGCCGGCCCGCTCACCACCCTGCTGGTGATGGACGTGTCCGGGTCCATGTATAACGGCGGGAAACTGGAAGCCGCCAAAGCCGCCGCCAAGGCCTACGTGGCGCAGATGCGCCCCGGCGATGAGACCGGCCTGATTACCTTCAATACGCAGGTGATCGTCGCCCAGCCCATCACCGGCGACCAGTCCGCGCTGGAGGCGGCGATTGACAGCCTGGATGCCCGCGATGACACGGCCATGTACGACGCCCTGGCGAAAGCCGTGGAAATCCTGCAGTACGAGACCGGGCGTAAGGCCATCATCGTGCTGACAGACGGACTTGATAACAGCAGCGCGGTCAGCGCTGACGAGGTAGTCAGCGCGGTCGGACCCGGCGGCCTGTCCATTTCGACGATCGGCCTGGGCGACCCCGCCGCGGGTGGCACCAACGACGGGTTGGACGAGGCAGGTTTGATGTCCCTCGCCGAACGGGCGGGCGGGCTGTATGGTTTCGCCGCGGACGCCGCCTCCCTGCAGTCCATTTATGAATCTTATGGCCGGGCCTTGCAGAGCGAGTACGCTATCACATACACTTCCCCCTCTACCCTGCGCGACGGCGTCAACCGCACCCTGACCGTTTCTCTGGGTGAAACGGGTTCCTCGGCGGAAACAGCCTACAACCCCGGCGGCGTGCTGCCGGAAGTCTCGGGCAAGAACTGGGTGCTGTTTGGCGGGACGCTGGCCGGGCTGGTGGTTCTGGCCTTCCTGCCGGGCATTATCGGTCTGTTTTCGGGAAGGGGCGAAAAGAAACCCCGCAAGGCGGGGAAGAAGAAATCCAGGATCAAATTGAAATAGCGGCTACTCGTAATCCCGTTCTGTCAGGTATTTACGAGGCAGGAAAGATTACATGCCACGAGTATACCCAACAGGGGCGAACAGGCGCGAGCGCCGCTCGCCCCTCTTTTTCGATTATTCCTCTGTAATCATCCGCTCTGTAATAGCGCTTGCAAGACCTGGTTTGCATAAGCCCGGCTCGCGTCGTCGGGAGTGAGCAGGCGGATCTTCTCCGGGCCAGCCGCGCCCAATCCCAGTTCGACGGCACGGCGAATTTGATCCTGGCCGAAAACCGGACCCTGGGCTGCGACGCCGCTATAGCCAAGCAGACGCAACAGGGTCAGTCCGAGCGCGTCGATGGCCACCCGGTCTGTGCCAGCCATGACGACTTCCCCCCAGACTTTCGTACCCACATCCGGACCCTGATCAATAAAGGCTTCCACCCCGTCCAGCAGGACCAGCGCAGGAGTATAGGCAGTGTTGGCTTCGGCGATCATCAACCGCTGGTTCGGGGAATTGTGAAGTTCGGTCATGTAATTCCGGCCGCCGAAATACTTTCCCACCATCCCGACTGTGTTTTTGAGCGAAAGTGTGAAGAGCCCGCCATAACGATGGGGCTTGAGGCAGCAAGTGGAGACCACCACCCCGGCATCCAGGACTGGCCGGGCGAATGGAAAGCCATCCGCCCAGTGGCTGTCGGAGGGGCGGATCAAGGTCCAGTCTTCCTCGGATAGTTCTTCGAACGATAAAGTAGAAAAGCCAAGTTCCTCTGCCAGGTCAAAGACGCCCAGCGTCTGCATGACGCTGCGCGAATTTCCCATCCCGCTGCGGTCGGCGACAGTGATCTCCTGCGCGCCCATCGTCTGCATCCACTCGATCAGCGCCCGAAGAGTCTCTGGGTGGGTCGAAGCCGGCGCCGGGTCGGCGCTGTTGAAGTTTGGCTTGAGCAGGACATTTTTCCCCTGGACTGGATTGATACCGAGAAGTTCCAGCGCATGCCGGACTCCTGCCGCCCGATCGCGCGTCCGGACAAAAGCCAGTTTCACCAAACCAGGCTCCTCGCCAACAGTCGAGGAGGATGACGGTGTGGTCGTCACGGTCGGGGGAATAGGTGTTGTGGGAACTGAGAGCGTGGGATAAGGATTGGCTGTTGGTGTCAGCCCCAGGCTTTGGCAAGCCTTCAGAAAGGGTGTCAGCGCGGCTGCACTGGCGACCAGTCTTGCCAGCCGAAGGAAATCGCGACGGGTGAGGTGTTTGTCCTTGTGTTTGGGAAACATGATCCCTCCGTACCGATAAAAGTTGCGGGGTGAATGTGCGCCATCCACCCCGACCGTTTATTCCTGATATTCCAGTTCGTACTCGCCGATGAGGACCGTATCTCCCTCCTGTGCGCCAGCCTTCTTGAGCGCATCGTCCACACCCAGGCGTTCCATCAGTTTCTGGAACCGCCGCACCGACCCGGACTGGTCCTAGGGGGTCATCTCGGCGGCGCGTTCGATGGCTTTGCTTTGAACACGCCAGCCCTCCGATTCGCGCTCGATCTTGAAGTCACGCGGGTCCTCTTCGAGGGGGCGGTAAACCGGCATTGGGAGCGCGGCCTCCTCCGGCGTGGGAGTTTCGGCCAGGAGAGAGGCAGCCGCGAGGAGCAACTCACGCACCCCCGTCCGCGTCAGGGCGGAGACGAGCACCATATCCACTTTTTGTTTTTTGAACTTTGCTTTTAACGTTTTCCAGCGTTCCTGGACCTCGGGCTGGTCGCTCTTATTGACGGCCACAATCTGCGGCTTTTTCGCCAGGTTCGGGTCGAAGAGCGCCATCTCGGCGTTGATCTGGGCGTAGTCCGCCAGCGGGTCGGCGGCGAGACCGTCCAACAAGTGGATCAGGACGCGGGTCCGCGAGACGTGGCGCAGGAAGTCGAATCCCAGCCCGACGCCCTGACTGGCTCCTTCGATCAGGCCGGGGATGTCGGCCAGGACGACCGCCGTTTCGTCGTCCACGTTTGCCACACCCAGGTTCGGCTCGAGAGTCGTGAACGGATAGGGGGCAATCTTTGGTTTGGCGTTGGTCAGAACGGAAAGCAGGGTGGACTTGCCCGCGTTGGGTACGCCGACGATGCCGATGTCGGCGATGAGTTTGAGTTCGAGGCGCAGGCGTTTCTCCTCGCCTGGCTCGCCGCGCTCAGCGGTGCGCGGCGTCTGGTTGATGGAACTCTTGAAATGGGTATTGCCGCGCCCGCCGCGCCCGCCCTTGCAGACGGTGAGACGCTGGCCGGGAGTGGTCAGGTCGCCGAGGAAATCGCCGCTGATTGCGTCGTAGACCACCGTCCCCGGCGGGACCGGGACGACCAGGTCTTCGGCCCCTCTGCCGTAGCGGTTCTGGCTGCCGCCGCCCTTGCCTTCTTCGGCGGCGTAGCGGGTGGTGTGACGAAAGGCCGCCAGCGTATTGAGCGTGGGGCGGACTTCAAGAATCACGCTGCCGCCGCGCCCGCCGTCACCGCCATCGGGACCGCCGCGCGGCACGTATTTTTCGCGGCGAAAATGCACCATGCCATCTCCGCCTTTGCCGGACTTGACTTCGATTTCTGCCTGATCTATGAACATGGGTCTATTGTAACAAAGAGACCGGGTTCCTGTGCGAAACCCGGCCTCCAATTTATCAGCAGGCAACTCCCTGCTTACTTGACTTCGACAAGCACCGCTCTCACGAGCACACGGTACTTGTAGTCGCCCGTCGTCTGGTCATAGCCGCGGCAGGTGACCAGGGTGACCCAGGGCAGTTCTTCGTGCTTCATCATCGCATTGACGTTGCCCGGCGAGACCTGCGTCACCGCCCGGACCTCGTACACGTATTGCGCGCCCCAGGCGTGGACGATCACCTTGTCGCCCCACCACAGCGTGTTGATGTAGCGGAACGGCCCGACAGTATTATCGGCGTTCCAGACATGCCCGGTCAGCACCGAGTTGCCTTCCCAAGTGGGGAAGGCCGAACCTTGCAGCCAGCCCGCGTTCGTGCCAAGCCAGGAGACGTCCCACTCGCTACCTGTTTGCGGGACGCCGACGATGGGCATCTGCACGCCCAGTTTCGGGATTTCCAGCCACAGGTCGCTTAGGCCCGCGTAAGTCTTTTCCGCTGGTTGGGCGGCGAGAACCGTCACCCGGTCCGGGGCGAAGCCGGTGTCCGGGACAGCCGCAGCAGCCGCAGGCGCAGGCACTACGGAGAAGTTGATGGCTGAGTTGGCGCCGCCGTTAAGCGGATTGGTGCTCAGATCCCAGATGGAAGCCAAGCCGCAAAGATACAAACGGTACTGGCCGTTTGCCAGGGGCGCATTCGACAGGCCAATGTTGAGCGTGGCGGTAAAGGTGGCAGCGTTATATGTAATGCTGCTGATTTCTATTTGCTCGTCGTCGGATCCAATCACATGGTCGCTATCACAGATTCCCGGCGAAGTGACCGTCGTATCGAAGACCCCGTTCAGACCCGGACGTAACAGCAGGTAGTTCCAACCCGAGTTGGCGGCGTGTTCGTTCCCATCGCTCATCATATTTTCGCTGAACTGCACCAACAATGAGGACGGGCCACCGGCCAGGATTGCCCCATCAGCAGACGGGACGGAACCAGCCCCGAAAACCACCGTGGGTGGAGTTGTCTCGCGATATTCATACGAACCGATATCGCAGGTCCCGCCGATCGGCATCGGGCGGGTGACGCCATTTTGAGAAGTGTTGTTCACCGGCGCGGCGGCGCAGACCGTATTACTGCCGGCGTCAATCGCCGCGCTGCCGCTGTTGAGCGGAAAGTATTGCGGACTGCCTGTGAGATCGCCGAGATTGGGGTTGGTGTTGATCTTGGCATTGGTCGTGAACCCGCAAGTATTGGCAGAGTCCAGATTGTTACCGCCATCAGTGAGGGTCCCAGCACAATTCCCACCCGCCGTGCTATTGGCGACGATGGTGTTCTTGAGCGTTACTGTGCCACCACCTTGGCGGCTGCCGCCGCCGTTGCTGGCGCTCGCGCCATTGCCGGAGAAGGTGCTGTTGGTGATGGTGCTGCTGCTGTCGAAGGTATTTAAAAGCCCGCCCCCACTGCCGGCAGTCGTATTGCTGGAGAACGTGCTGTTGCTGATTGTCACCGTGCCAAAGTCGCTGTAGATGCCGCCGCCGCCGAAACTGGGGTCGGACGCGCTGTTGCCGGAGAAGGTGCTATTGGTAACCGTCAGGTTGCCGGTGTTGAAGAGGCCGCCGCCGTTGCCGCCGCCGCCGAAACTGGGGTCGGACGCGCTGTTGCTGGAGAAGGTACTGTTGTTCATGGTGGTGCTGCCAAAAAAATTGAAGAGGCCGCCGCCGTTGCCGCCGCTCGTGCTGTTGCCTGAGAAGGTGCTGTTGGTAATGGTGAGCGTGCCGCCGTCATTGTAGAGCCCGCCGCCATCCGTAGCGCCCGCAACGCTGCCGTTCCTGACCGTGACGCCGGAGATGTTCACCGTAAATGCTCCGGTGACGTGAAAGACGCGATCAATACCATTGGCTACGCCGGGATAACCGATTGTGCCAGCCTGAATGATCGTGCTGCCTGCACCCGCGCCATTGATCGTGATATTGCTCGTGATGTCCAAATCGCCGGTTGCCGTTGCGTCTTCGCCTGTGCCAGCAATTGTCAAAGTATAAGTTCCGGCAGGAACAGTGATCGTGTCGTTGCCTGCGGCAGCATTGGCGGCGATGATTGCTTCGCGCAATGAGCAATCAGCGTCACATGTGCCATCGGCAGTATCGGCAGTTTTGGTGACAACAAAGGTCGCCGCCTGCGCCGGTGTGACCAAAACCAAACCGCCAATCAGCGAGATGAGCAGGCTGGTAAGGATTACGATATGGAGGCTGGATTTGGAATACGAAATTTTCATAAGGTCTTTCTCCCGATAGGCGAATTCATAGTTTGTTGAGTGGCAGTATAAAGACAAACATTCCAATAATCGTGAACTCAGGTATATTTTACAGGCAACACTTGAATGCGGCAAGCATTTTTGCAGTTGGATATTCACAACGACCTGCGTTGGAAGCGCACCGAGCAGAGGCAAAAAGTGACCGTCACCTTATTTGGTGACGGTCACTTGCAATCAGGCTATTTCTTCTTCCCGAACTTCGCTTTCAGGATATCTTCCAGCGTCGGTTGGCCGATCTCCTGCAACTCGTAGCGCACGCGCTGACTGGGCTTGTTGATCTTGATGATGCGGGTCAGGTCAATTGGCGTGCCGATGACGACCAGGTCCACATCGGATGCGTTGATGGTGGCTTCCAGGTCTCTCGTCTGCGCCTCGCCGTAGCCCATGGCCGGCAGGATCGGGCCTGTTTTCGGATACTTGGCGTACGTTGCCGCAATGGACTTGACCGCGAACGGACGCGGGTCCACGATCTCTTTGGCGCCGAAGCGCCTGGCAGCCACATAGCCAGCGCCGTAGGCCATTTCGCCGTGGGTCAGGGTCGGGCCGTCTTCGATAACGAGGACGCGCTTGCCCTGGATCGCGGACGGGTTGTCCACGAACAGCGGTGAGGCGGCTTCGATGACGGTTGCCTTCGGGTTCAGGCTACGCAGGTTTTCGCGGACTGCTGTTGACCTCGCCGGGATGGTAGGTGCTTTCGTGACCGGGGCGGTGCGGGTCGGCAACGACAATTTTCAGGTCCGAGACGTAGAACGAGAAGTCGTTGTTGCCGCCGTCCCACAGGACGATGTCTACTTCTTTCTCCGCGGCGCGCAGGATCTTTTCGTAGTCCACACCGGCGTAGACGATGACGCCGTTGTCAATGTGCGGTTCGTATTCTTCGCGCTCCTCGATGGTGCACTCGTGTTTGTCGAGGTCGGCGTAGGTGGCGAAGCGCTGGACCTCCTGCTTGACCAGGTCGCCGTAGGGCATCGGGTGGCGGATGGCCGCGACCTTGAAGCCCATGCCGCGCAGGACGAGGGACACGCGGCGGGTGGTCTGGCTCTTTCCCGACCCCGTGCGCACCGCGCAGACCGAGACGACCGGCTTGCTGGATTTGACCTGGGTGGCCTTCTCGCCCATCAAGCGGAAGTCCGCGCCGGCGGCCAGCACCATCGAGGCCTTGTGCATGACGTATTCGTGCGGCACGTCCGAATAAGCGAAAACGACCTGGTCTACCTTTAAATCCTGGATGAGTTTCAGCAGGTCGCTCTCGGCGTGGATCGGGATGCCCTTCGGGTAGTTCTTCCCGGCCAGGGCGGCGGGATAGGTGCGGCCTTCGATGTCGGGAATCTGGGTCGCGGTGAAAGCCACCACTTCATAATCCTTATTGTCGCGGAAAGCGACGTTGAAGTTGTGGAAGTCGCGCCCGGCGGCGCCCATGATGAGGGTACGGATTGGCATGTGTGAGTCTCCTTATAAGTTTTTCAGTGTCATGTGTTCCAGTGTCACGTGCAAGGGCGGCTTGGCACTTGACACGGGAGCACTTGACACGCGCTTACATGACCTCGGGCGCTTCGATGGATAGCAAGCGCAGGGCATTGGCAAGGGTTTGTTTGGTTGCCGCCACCAGCCGCAGGCGCGCTTCCCGGACCTGGGGACTGGCCTGAACAACCGGGCAGGCGTCGTAGAACGAGGCAAAGGCTTTCGCGATCTCGTAGGCGATGGTGGCAATGGTAAGCGGCTTGTATTCCGCTGCGGCCCTCTGCACTTCGCCGGGGAAACGCGAGATCATATCAATCAACTGGATTTCGGCAGGGTTCAATTCATAGTTGAACGTCGAACCCTTCGACGAGCTCAGGGCAGGCTGTCCAACGTCAGGCATGTCTTCAGCCTTCCGGAGGATCGAATTGCAGCGCACGTGAGCGTATTGGATGTAAGGCGCGGCCTGCCCGTTGAAATCCAGCGCCGATTGCCAGTCGAAGGTGACGAGCCGTGTATTTTCGCGCGCCAGGATCGGGTACTTGAGCGCGCCCAGCCCGATGGCTTTTGCCACGCTGTCAAGTTGTTCTTCGGTAAGGGCCGGGTTCTTCTTGCGGGATTCTTCCTTCGCCCGGGATGTTGCTTCGCGCAGCAGGTCTTCGAGCAGCACCACCGTCCCTTCCCGCGACGACATGACCACGTTGCCGGGCAGGGTTACCAGTTCGTAGGAGATGTGTCCGCATTGCTGCGCTTGCTCGTACCCGGCAATCTCCAAAATCTTGAATACCTGGGTAAAGTGCAGCGACTGGCGCACGTCCACCAAATAGAGCGATTTTGCCAGATCGGGGTAATCGGCAAACTTGTGCTTCACCAGCGCAAGGTCTTCCGTGGCATAGAGCGCCGTCCCGTCCGAACGCAGGATGACCGAGGTGCGGAATTGCTCTTTCGTCAGGCCGAGCGCCTCGTCAATCTTGACCACCACTGCCCCGCCCTCCGGGCGTTCGTCCGTGGCGATGCCGCGGCGGACGAGTTCCTCCACAATTTCCTTGCCTGGCTTTTCTTCCTGGCTGTTGAAATAATACTTATCGAAGTGGATGTCGAGCGCGGCATACATTTGCCGGAAGCCTTCCAGCGACCACTCGCGCGTCCGCTCCCAGAGCGCCACCACTTCGGGGTCACGTTGGTCCCAGCGGGCATACACGAGGCGCACTTCGGCTTCCAGGTCGGGATTTTCTTCCAGGCGGCGCGTCGCTTCGGCGTAGACTTCGCCCATCCATTTGGTGATGTCCGCCGGCGGCTGCTCGCCGTTGTGGAACTTCAGGTAGCCCCATAGCCACTTGATGACGTGCAGGCCCATGTCACCGGGGTAGTTGGCGCGCACCACGTCCAGACCGGAGAACTCCAGGATGCGGCACAGCGATTCGCCCAGAATGGTGCCGCGCAAGTGACCGACATGGAAAGCCTTGTGCGTGTTCGGGTGGGAAAACTCCAGCATGACGCGTGACCCGGTACGAGGTCCGGACCCGAAACTGGTGTTCTGGTCCAGGACGGTATCCACCACGCGGTGGGCGTATTCGTTTGTCGAGAAGTACAGGTTGAGATAGCCTTTTACCGCTTCGACGCGGCTGATGCCCGGCGTATCCATTTGACCCTTCACCTGCTCGGCGATCTCCTGGGCGCGCTGCGGCACGACGACCTTTTTCCCGGCGCGCGCCTCGGCGGCTGCAGTGGCAAAAAACGAGGTGCTGATGCCCCATTCCCCGCTGAATGGAATCGGTTTCCACTCCAGCGCGGCGAGCGGGATGTTATTCGCGTCGCAGAAGGATTTTATCTTCGCTTCAATGGTTTGTTGTTCGGTTAGAAACATACTCTCTCGCGCCGGAAATTATATCACTCCCGCAGGGGGTATCATCCGAAAAGCAGAAAAGCGGGAGGCCCATCGTTCCGGGCGCTCCCGCTCATTGTTTTTGCAAGCCGCGAACGTACAGATTATTTTTTCGCAGGAGTTTTCTTGCGAGTTGCAGCAGGTTTCTTGGTTGTGGCGCTCTTGCGAGCGGCCGGCTTCTTCTTGGGTTCTTCTGCGACCGGGGTCTCCGCCTTGGTTTCGGCTTTGGGTTTGGCCTTGGGCTCGGCCTTGGCGCGAGTGGTGCGGCGTGGCTTCGGTTCGGTTACGGGCGCAACCTCGGCCTTGGGTTCTTCCACCGGAGCTTTCACTTCGGCCGGTTTCATGGCGGTGAAGGCTTTCATCAGGCGACTCTTGCGTCGGGCGGCATTGTTCTTGTGCAGCACACCCTTCTCGGCGGCCTTATCGAGGGCGCTGATGGCCCTCCGAAGTTCTTCCTTTGACTCAGGAGCGCCAGCATCTATAGCAGTGCGGGCATCCTTGACAGCAGTGCGCGCCTCGCCGCGGTAGACGCGGTTCGCCAGGCGGCGCTTGTCATTCTGCCGGTTGCGTTTGATTTGAGACTTGATATTAGCCAACTTGCTTCCTCCAACAAAATTTCTTACAGATTATGGCGTATTACGCGTATGCGGGTGCGCCAGCCAAATATTTCATTCAAACAGAAAGGCAACAGTCAAAACAGTTGCCTCCAAAGAGCAGTATTTTACATGAGGGGAGGGATTCTGTCCAGTTTTTACCGGTGCCAATTTAAGCAAAGAGCGCGGAGGTATCCTCCGCGCTCTCCGTCTCGGCGTTCAGAAACTAAGCAACCTTCTCGAACTTCTCCGGAAGCGTGTTGCAGACCGGACATTTTTCCGTCATCGGGCCTTCATGCGTATACCCGCAGACCGGGCAAACATAGTAGTCGCCCGCCGGCAGGTCCTTGCCTTTGCCGAAGATTTCCGCAGCCTTGCGATACAGCGCCTCGTGGATCTTCTCGACTTCCAAAGCCCACCTGAAGGAACGGGAGGCGCGCTTCTCACCTGCGGCTTCCGCCTCGGCCAGCATGGGCGGGTACATGGTCACGACTTCGTAGTTCTCCCCGCCGATGGCAGCCTGCAGGTTCTCGGCAGTGGACTGAACGCCGTCCATCGCCCGGAAATGGTTATGGGCGTGGATTGTCTCAGCGTAGGCGGCAGCGCGGAATAGTTTGGCGATCTGAGGAAAGCCGTCCTCGTCTGCTTTTTTTGCGAAGGCAAGATACTTGCGGTTGGCTTGCGACTCGCCTGCGAAGGCAGCTTTCAGATTATCGGTGGTTTTTGACATATTTACCTCCAATTGGTTGAATTATGATATATGAACATTAAAGCACATTTCCTTCACAGACAGGTGGGGATTTGGTCATATTTCAGGGGTGATAAACCTCCTCGATTGGCGCCTGCATGCCCCGGGTCTGGCCGCGCCGCCGCAGTTGACTTGCCGCCAGTAAGACGGTATGATAATGCTGTCTTCAGGCTGGCCGGGCGGTCGCGGTTTCGCGCGGTGCGCGGGATCGAGGAAAGTCCGCACTCCATAGAGCACGGCGTCGGATAGCACCCGGGGCGGGGAAACCGCCGTGAGGCGTTAACCTGCCGGATAAGGGCCACAGAAACAGGTCGCCCCCACCCGCAAGGGTGAGGGTCAGAGTGAAAAGGTGGTGTAAGGGACCACCGGCGTCCGCAGTAATGCGGGCGGCCAGGTAACCCCCGCCGGGAGCAAGGCCAAGCAGGGACGAAACCGTCTGAGGACGGGAGGAGGCTGCTCGTCACCTCATGTGCGCTTTCCTTTGGTGAGAGCGCCAGTCCCGGGTAGGCCGCTTGAGCGAGGCGGAGACGCCTCCCCCAGAGAGATGATCGCCCAGGCAGACGCAGGGATGAAGTCCTAAGTGGCCAGTACTTTGGCCATCGGGATGTAAACCTGCATCCAAGTCTGCTGGACAGAATGCGGCTTATAGGTCAGCCTGAAGACATTTTCCCGCTTACTGAATAGAACCACCGCAAAACTTTGGAGTCGGACGGCCAAGAACTCCTAACAAAACCGCGCTCTGGGCGGCGTCCTCGCCGCCGGGGACGGCGGCGGGAGCTAAGTGCCACGAAGTAGCATGCCGTCCGGATAACCGGAAGCAAGTTTCCGGACTCCAAAATCGTGATTTGCTGAAATTATCAAAAAAGAGACCCCGCATTCGCGGGGTCTCGGCTTGCTTGGATATGTCTTCTACGGCTTGACGTAGATGTTGTATTCGAACACCTGTTTCCCGGCCGGGAAGTCGAACACGCCGTCGTTGAGCGGAGCCGTGAAGGTCAGGGTGGTGACTGCCAGGTGCTGGCCGCCAGCCCAATCCTTGACTGCGGCAAGGTAGGCTGTGCATTTCTGCCCATCCTGCGAGTCATAGTCCAGTTTCAGGAATTGCTCCAGCGGGACATCCTGGCCGTTGAGCGTGAACTCGATATCCATTTTGCCCAGGTTATCATCCAGGGTGGCCTGGTCAGCAGCGCACCAGCCCCAAGCCCAGAGCAGGGTCTCGGACTTGCTCAACGTGATGGTGAAGGTGAAGTTCTTAGGAACTTCTAGGTAATCGGCAGTTACGTACTCTTCACGAGCTTTCTCCTCGAACTGCTTGGCGCTCGAAAGAGCGGCTTCGGTATCGGCGGTGGACATGATTGTCGGCTGGGTAGCCGGGGTAATCCCCGCGCCCAGAGGCAGGAGTACCGCCCGCTCGCCATATTCGAGGACCACATCCTCGGTCGAGGAAACGGTCTCAAAAGTTTTCGGCACCCACAGGGTCGGCTGGACGCCCGTCCCTTCCAGGAAGAGGGATCCATCTTCCAGCAGGTAACGCCCGGTCGGGAACTGCATCGAGAAGCCTTCGGGCATGATGAACTGGCCCCGGCTGACTTCGCCAAACATGCTCGCTGACGGGAACATGCCCACAACTTCAGCGCCCGATACCTGGCTGAAACCGTAGGCTTCTTCTTCGCAGGCGCTGGCGCAGGCCTGTCCAACCAGGATGACAATCTTGTCGAAGCGGTACTGGTTGGTATTGGGCAAGATTTTATCCAGCATGCCCTCCGGCTCGAACTGCTGGGTGTTTTCATTGTAATAATAGGATTGGCCGAGAGGAATTTCCTGGTCGGTCAGGAATCCAGCCAGGCCAAGCGGCGTTCCACCGCCGTTGAAGCGCATGTCAATGATGATGCCGGGTACTTCGGCGGCTTCAAATGCCTGCAGGGCGCGCTCGAAGAGTTTGATGGTCAG
>JACQYE010000129.1 GCA_016208355.1 Chloroflexota bacterium
GAATAGGAGTCTTGGTTACTGTATAAATCGGTGTATTGGAAGGGGTGGGCGTAAAAGTGTTGGCTGGTATATCGAGTGTTGGTGAAGCCTGCGAGGCAACGCGCGTCAGTTCGGCGTTCATCGTCTCGGCCGCGTGGGTGTCGACGGCATCCGGTGATTCCTGGGTTTCTGTGCCTCCACTTCCGGGCAGGTTGCAGGCCGCGATCATCAAGGCAAGCAGTACAAGAATTAAAAGCGATTTCTTCATCGGGTCTCTCCTTCTTTGTAGATAGTTTAATGATTTAATTGGGCGTGGTCAATGGGAAAGACGGCTTATTCCCCCGGCAAGTTCCTGAAAAAACTAGAATAGTGCGGGTTGATAGACCGCCCGCTGCCCGTCGAGGAGCAGGAATGGCGCTGCCTTTTCGGCCAGTACTCCCATTTTTTTGAGCACGGATAGATCCCGGATTTTCCCCTGCCTGCGGGCCCGAAGAATGGCCTCTACACCTTTAGGCCCGATACCAGGGACGCGCATCAACTGCTGTCGTTCAGCCTGGTTGACCTCGACGGGACTCTCCGCCAGGTTTTTCCGCGCCCAGGCCAGTTTCGGGTCGGTATGGACCGGCAGCCTGCCATCTGTTTCGAATGGCAGCTCCTCCACCTCGAAGCCGTAGTCTTGTATCAGGAACGATGCCTGGTAAAGACGGTGTCCGCGGATGACCGGGGTGGGCGGCTGGCCCTCCAACGGAGTATCAGGGATCGGATTGAATGGGGAGAAATAGGCGCGCTTCAGTCCCAGGTGACGGTAGAGGTAACCGGTGATGGTTAGCAGTTCGAGGTCTGTTTCGCCCGCGCCTCCGGCGACGAACTGGGTCACTGACGAGGGCCAGTGTCCCTTCCATGCTACGTAGCCAGGTTTCGACCTACGGATCTCCTCCATCCACTTCAACGGCTGGAGCAGTTCCTGCACGAATTGCTTGTGCGGGGCTAATTTTGCCAAACGGGTATCGTTGGGAGCTTCCAGGTTAACCGAGACGCGGTCAGCCAGGAGCATGGCGCGTTCCACTTGTGCCTTCTCGGCGCCTGGCAAGACCTTGAGGTGGATGTAGCCGTGGAAGTTAAGTTTATGTCGAAGGATATCAGCAGTGTCGAGAAGTTTATCCTGTGAACGCACCCCACCGCCGGCCATACCTGAACTCAGGAAAACACCTGCAGCAACGCCCTTTGCGGCAAGCGTAAGGAATAGCCGGGCGAATTCTTCCGGCTGGAATGTGGCGCGGCGCATATCCCGTCCAGCGCGGAAGGGGCAGTAATAGCAATCCCGTTCACAGGTCGAGGTGAGCAGGGTCTTCAGCAGTTTGATCTTCTGACCATTAGGGAGGATAGCTGGATGGACGAAGACGGCATCCGGGCAATTTTCGGTTTTATCGAGATAGGGTGCGTTGATGGATGTCGAGCGCGGGTCGAAGGCCGAAGTCGAAGCATCTCCGTCTTGCTCAAGGGACATCTGCTCGGTCAGCGTCTTCAGGCGAACAATTGCGTCCATGCGCTTATTATAGGACAAATGTTCTAGTTGTCAAGAGAACAATCTTTTGAGAAGGAAGTGCCTGCACAAAGGCTGCTATGTGTTTACCCACACTGTCATCTGTGACTCGCCACGGTTGGCCCATAAGAGATAGGGGATGAAAACCAGCGGCTTATCGTCTGTTGTGTTTGCGCGCAGAATCCCCGTTCCGCCCAGCAGGGTAGGGGAGAACTCTGTCTGCAGGCTGGAGGGGGCGAGGCGGAGGGAGAAGATATCCAAGCCAGGGTTATCGACGCTCTCGAGGCAATAGACCAGCGGACCCCGTGTCAGAACTGATTTGCCTCTGTGTCCCCGCACCTTCGGCGAGGCACGCCGTAGAAGGACGGGCATCTCGAAGTCTAGTTCAATCTTGTCGCCCGGCGACCAGGTGCGGGTGATGGGCAGGAAGGTAGAGAGTTGTGGATCATACCCCGAGGCAGTTCCGGATTGAAGATTGGAAAGTCGAAAAGTTGAAAGATCCAAGCTTTGATCGTTCAGCCGGATGGAAACATGCCCAGCCCAGGAGGGGAGACGCAGGCGCAGGGTCAACGCGGAGGAAGTTGCCGGATCCAGCACGATGCGGACTTTCCCCTCCCATGGCAGGCTGGAATCTATTTCCAAAGTTCCCTGTCCGCCCTCCAGAATCGTCTTGCTCCCGATGTACTGGTGTACCCAGATATTATTTTCTTCAGAGGAGCAAATGTATTTTCCAAGCGATGCCCAGGTACGGGATAGGTTTGAGGGACAGCATGGCACAGCAAACCAGGGACGGCGCGTCACTCCGCCGCGGCAGGCAAGCGGATTGTTGTAGAGGTAGGTCGTTCCATCGAGACCCATGCCGGGCGCGGCGGCGTTATATAACTGCCACTCGAATAGGTCGCTGTATCTGGCATCGCCGGTAATCTGCGCCATCTCCCAGTTCCAGAGCATGCCGGCCAGGGCAGCGCAGGTCTCGGCGTAGGCGTATTCGGGGTCGAGTTCGTTATCCCGGCCAAAGCCTTCCAGCCCCGGCACCGCGCCCAACCCACCCGTAACATACATGCGGTATGTCACCATGTGCTTCCAGGCTTTCTCCATTGTCGGGAGCAAGGATTGGTCACCAGTCAGCCTGCAAAGCATGGCTGTTGCTGTTTCTAGGTACCCGAAACGCACGGAATGCCCGACGGGAATAGTCTGTTTCTTTATCGGGGTGTGCATCTGGAAGTACTTGCCAGTCAAGGCATTGAGCGCCCAGCGCAAGCGCGAGTTCTTCGGTGTTTTGGCATAATTCCCAGCCGGCACTTCGAAGGGGACGAACTCCGGATGGGCGGCGATATACGCCTGCCGCTGTTCTTTCACAACACGCTTGCGTTTTTCGACGCGGGCGTTCTGGGGCAGGAGCAGAGGGAAGAATGGATGGGCGCGCCCGCGCCGTTCCAGCAGGGCGGACGCCAGGTCCAGGTACGGGACGTGACCGGTGGCCCGGTACAGCCGCAGGAGGGCGATTTCCACCTCCTCGTGCCCATCCGTCATAGGCGCGCCTCCATTGAGAAAATCCCTCACCAGCAAATCAGCTGCCTTGCAGACAATTTCCAGCGCAGAGGTTTTGCCCGTTGTGGCATAGTGCGCAACCCCAGCCTCGATAAGATGCCCGAGACAGTAAAGTTCGTGCTCGATGAGCAGGTTTTCCCAGCGCGAGCCGGGGAAGTGGATTTGGTTGTAGGTGTAGAGGTAGCCGTCTGGCATTTGGGTATGGGCGAGCAGGGCGATAAAATCGTCTATATGAATTTTGAGCATCGGGTCTGGCCAATTGGCGTAAATGCAGGATGCTGCTTCCAGCCATTTGTAGGCATCCGAATCAGCGAAAAACCAACCTTCGCGGAGGCCCTCTTTTAGTCCAGCGGCAATGCGAAAATTCTCGATACAACCGGAGGTCTCGAGCATTTCCCATTGGTGGAAGATGGCTTTTTTGGCATTGACTTGCAAGCGGGAGGACCAGAAGGGGGATGTAATAATATTCATCATTCTTTTCCGGGAAAGGCTGATTTATCATGAAGAGCCAGATCTTTAGTAATCCCAAATTCCTTTATGCCATGCTTGTCTTGCAACTGATCCCACTTCTGCTCAACCCAGTTTCAGTTTTTGAACTGAAATCTCAGGAGTGGTGGCTTCCGGCTTTGCTGGTTTTGCTTGCCATCCTGGGCAGTGTGCAGATATTCCGTAAGACAGTTGCGCCCTGGCCCTTGTATTTGATCTCCTTTATCTCACGGCTTTAATATTATCAGCCGCCTGATGATGCTTCTGCCCCAAAGTACGGAAGGGACATCGTTTGACGGCTTGTACTTTTCATTGTCTGTTGTCGCAATGGCGTTCTCGGTTTTCATGCTCTGGCTGTTTGAACTTCCGCAGGCGCGCCAAGCCCTTGTGAAATAAGAACTTAACTAAAGAGCAGTAAGGGAAGCGGGCTGACTTGTCAGCCCGCTTTTGGTTCTCGACGGTCTACTTTTTGGGGCCGTAGAGTAATGTTTCCCGAATGCGCAGATCGGTGTTACGGATTTTCATGGCCAGATCAGCGGCCAGGTTATACATCAACCGGTATCCCAGTTGCGGATAGGTCTCGCACAACATCAGCAATTTGTCACGCTGAATTACCAAAAGTTTTGTCTCCTTCTGTGTGGCGCGGACAGTGGCCGAACGTAATCCTTCATCCGCAAGAGCAACTTCGCCGAACGATTGACCGCGGCGCAAGGTGGCAATGGTGACCATGCCCTCCGGTGAGTTGGGTCCGCCCACAAGGGCTGGGTTGACGAGTACATCCACTTCGCCTTGTGTGATGATATATAATTCCTTGCTATTGGTGCCTTCCTCGACGATAGTATCCCCACGGGCATATACGCGTTCCCGGCACAGGTTGGCAACCATTTCCAGTTGTGTAGCCGTGACCTGGTAGAAAATATCCGCTTGTTTAAGGAAGTTGACTAAATCGCTCATGTCTGACCTCCGGAAGGGTTGGTGGTGTTAGTGTAGCATAAACGAATCCCATGGGCAACTGGGATTTTGTTACTATCAACGGACAAGGCGATTATTCATGAGGGAATTCGTCTTCCAACCACTGTAACGGGTTGACTTGGATCCCGTTGGCCCAAACTTCCCAGTGTAAATGCGGCCCTGTCACGCGCCCGGTGGAGCCAATTTTGCCGATTACCTGTCCGGCCTCTACCGTGTCGCCAACGGCAACATAGATTTCCTCCTGATGCCAATAACCGCTGTAAATGCCCCACCCGTGGTCAATGATGGTGGCATTCCCCCGCACGGTGAGGGGACCAGCGAAAACGACTCGCCCCGCCGCTGGGGCATAGATGTCGAACGGGTGGCTTTCAGAGCAGATGCCGTAATCAACACCAGTATGGAAGTAGATATAATCGCTGCCATTATAAGACCGACGATTCCCGTACATCGAACGGATGCAGAATTGGTTGTCCACAGGCAATTGGAAAATACCCTGCCAGTATTTCTCCGGCGTCGCTAACGCGACCAGCGAATAGAGGAACTCGTTTTCGGGCTCGGTGACCGCTGGGTCAATCGTGGACGGTTCAACCTGGAGGATGGGATCCTGACGGAAGTAACCATCCTCAATCAACACCATTTGTTCAAAAGACTGGACTGTTCCATCCTGTAGAGTGACATCGAGCCGGAAGGGGTATACTCCCGGCTCCGTCATTACATGAACGCCCTGTAAGGCTACCCACGAGCCGTTGTCTGTTTGGAAGAAATTCAAGAGGTGATCCACTAACAAACCGCTGAGAGTGGCGCCTTGGTTCAGGGTCACACGCACTTGAGCGGTCTGACCTTGGGTAATGGGCAGTGGATCCAGTTCGGCGCTGGTCACGGCGGACGGGAATCCGCTTGGGACGGCAACGGACTCCCCGCCCGGGATGGCAAACACATCGCCGGACAACGCGGCAGACATTCGGTCCAGACCGTTGACACGGGCGACAACCCAGGGTCGGGTGTTCTGCCGGACAGCCAGTTCGAGCAAAGTCTCGCCGGGCTTGAGCGAATCGCGGCCGCTAGAGGTTTCTGCATTTTCCGGCCGAAGGAGGATCAATCCATATCCGGCATAGAGTTCCGCCGGGCTGACGATGCGGTTAAGTTCAACCAACATGGCCGGGTCAATGCTGTTCTGGCGACTCATGCTGCGCAAACTTTCGCCAAAAGGGACTGACTGTATGGTCAATATACCGCTCAAGTTTTCGAGGCCGGGGATGACCAGCCGATCACCTACGTAAATATCCTGGCTGGGCATAGCATTGTAGGCGACAAGGTCGGTCATGTTGACGTTGAAGCGGATGGCGATGTCCCAGAGGGTATCGCCTTCCTGTACAATATAGACCGGGCCAGGCGGAGGCGGCTCGGGCGTTTGCCCTGAGACGGGGAAAGCTGCCAGCAAGAAGAGCAGAGCAGGAAACAGGATGTAGATGCGTTTATTCATGGGCAAATTCAGCGTGATCCCCGATTGAAAATTCGTTCAAGCGATCCGGGTGGATTTCGAGAATGTATTTTGCCGCGGCACGCGGAACATAAGCTGGTCTCCAGGCGCGTGCCAGGACGGTATCCACTACCACGTTGTCCGAGTTAATCCAGATGACAGCCAAGTCCATGAATACAAAAAGCATGTGGATGGCTGAATCAAGCCGGCTGTCGCGCGGCTGGACAAGCAACAAGCCTTGGTCCGGGGCAAGGAGGAAGCGAAACATCAGGCCGCGTAAGCGGCACAGGAAACTTCTACAATACCCGGCTTGCAGGGGCCGGGTCAGGGGTCTATCTTTATTTTGGATTTGGATGACGTCCATAAAGACAAACGGGGCGTGGAAACCGCCCCGTCCCTTTTATCTCCTCCCGGTTTACTTTTTACGGCTGAGCACCGCGTCTACGCTGTTCATCAATTCCTGCGGACTGAATGGTTTGGCGATGTAATCATCCACCTTGGCAATGTGCAGGCCGAGGACTTTGTCAATGCTCTGCGCTTTGGCAGTGACGACAATGACCGGGATGTTACGTGTGGCCTCATCGGCCTTCATTTGCTGGTAGACTTCCCAACCATCCATGTCGGGCATCATCAAATCCAGGAGTACCAAATCGGGGCGTTGAGTGCGAATGGTCTCCAGGCCTTCTTTGCCACCGTTCGCGCCCTTGACCTCGAAGCCGCGCCGCGTCAGGATCAGGCGAATCAGGTCAATCATTTCCTGTTCGTCTTCGATGCACAAGATACGTTTCATCTTTTTTTCTGCCATTGACATGTCACCTGAATTATTCTAGTTTACCACAAAAGCCCTGAAAGAAAAATTCTGGCGCTTTTGGGAATATCAGTGGAGTAAAGGAAAATGACGGATTTATTAGAGATTCATATAAAATATTCGGGCGTCTGGCATAGTCATCTAGAGGTTGGTATAATCCACCCTGCATTTACAGGAGGTACGTGTGAATTCACGAAATCAGTCTATTTTTATTTATTTGTTGCTGGGCATTGCCATCGTGGCGATGATCTATTTCAACATTCGCCAGCAGCCAGAGGGTCAGGGTCCTTTGACCATCAACGAAGTTGCAGGGATGGTCGAGGCGGGGGAGGTCACGCGGATCGAAGTCAATGAGGACAATAGTTTACTGGTAATTACTAGGGGGGAAGACGGCCAGGAAATCGAACAGACATCCCAGAAGGAGCCGGAGACGACGCTCGTATCGCAGCTTATCGCGCTGGGGGTTTCACCGGCCAATCTTCTACCCGACACGCTTGTCATCGAGGCCAAGGCACCCAGCCCGTGGGCCGGCGTCCTGACCTTGGCTGGCTACATCCTGCCAGTGTTATTTCTTGGCATCATGTTCTGGTTTATCTTCCGCCAGGCGCAGGGCAGCAATAATGCCGCCATGGCCTTCGGTAAATCAAAGGCGCGCATGTTCAGCGGCGAGCATCCCACAGTTACGTTCGAAGATGTAGCCGGTGTGGACGAGTCGAAAGAGGAATTGCGCGAAGTGGTCGAGTTCCTGAAAGAGCCGCAGAAGTTCATCCAATTGGGAGCGCGCATCCCCAAGGGCGTCCTGTTGGTTGGCCCTCCGGGCACGGGTAAGACCTTGCTCGCCAAAGCCGTTTCGGGCGAAGCGGGTGTGCCTTTCTTTTCCATCTCAGGCTCTGAATTCGTAGAGATGTTCGTCGGTGTAGGCGCTTCCCGCGTTCGCGACCTGTTTGAGCAGGCCAAACGCCACAGCCCCTGCATCGTTTTTGTGGATGAAATTGATGCCGTCGGCCGCCAGCGCGGCGCTGGCTTGGGCGGCTCACATGATGAGCGCGAACAGACCCTCAATCAGATGCTGGTCGAAATGGATGGTTTCGACACCGACACCAACGTCATCATCATTGCCGCCACCAACCGGCCCGATATCCTCGACCCGGCGCTCCTGCGCCCCGGTCGTTTCGACCGGCGTGTGACCCTCGATCGGCCTGATATGAAAGGCCGCGAAGCCATCCTGAAAGTCCACGCGCGTGGTAAACCGTTTGAACCCGAAGTTGATCTCGGTTCCATTGCTCGCGGCACTCCAGGTTTCGTCGGCGCGGATCTGGAGAACCTGGTCAACGAAGGCGCCATCCTGGCCGCCCGGCGCAACAAGAA
>JACQYE010000059.1 GCA_016208355.1 Chloroflexota bacterium
GCATCACCGTCTCATCCCCGGCCCCGCAGCCGCCCAGCGAGGCGAAGGATTTGCTGAACGTGGACATGATGAGGTCCACCTGGTCGGTCAGGCCGAAGTGGGCGGCGGTGCCGCGTCCGCGGCCGAGCACGCCGATGGCGTGCGCATCGTCGAGCATGAGGCGCGCCCCGTATTTTTTGCAGACCGGCAGCAGGTCGGGCAGGGGGACGATGTCGCCGCCCATGCTGTAGAGGCCGTCCACCACCACCAGGCGTCCGACGTTATCCGGCAGGGCCGCCAGAATGCGTTCCAGGTCGGCCATATCGTTGTGGCGGAAGCGCTTGACCTCGCCCCAGCCCAGGCGCGCCCCGTCCACGATGCTGGCGTGGTCGTCCTTGTCGAGCACCACCACGTCGGCGCGGCTGACGAGGGCGCTGATGGCGCCCAGGTTGGCCTGCATGCCGGTGGAGAAGACCAGGGCGGCCGGCTTGCCCACGAACTCGGCCAGTTCATGCTCCAACTGCTCGTGCAGTTCCAGCGTCCCGTTCAGGAAGCGGGAACCGGTGCAGGAGGTGCCGAAGCGGTGGATGGCGTCAATGGCCGCCTGGCGGACGCGCGGGTCGGTGGTGAGGCCCAGGTAGTTATTCGAGCCGCACATGATCAGCCGGTGGCCGCGGAAGACAGCTTCCGTCCCCTCGCTTTCGGTCATCGGGATGAAATAGGGGTACAACCCGGCGGCCATCGCTTCTTTGGCAGCCGTAAAGCCGCCGCACTTTTCGAAAATGTCCATGATTTCCTCAGCAATCAAGATTTTTTCCGCCGGGCGGAGGCGACCATCATATCCATGATGGGATACACGCCATTGCCCAGCAGGTTGCTCAAATGATAAAAAAGCCACGTGTCAGCGCCGGGCAGGATCACATAGCGCCCGCGCCGCACCCCCTTCAAAATGGCGGCGGCCACGAACTCGGGCGAACGCACGCTGGCGTTGCCCGAAATGGCCTTCGTCTCCGGCGGCTTGAAAGGCGTCTCGTAGGCCAGTTGCGGCGTGTCGGTGTCGGGTGGGAAGGCCACCGAGACGCGGATGCCGTGCGGTTTCATCTCCGCCCGCAGCACATCCGAGAAGCCGCGCACGGCGTACTTCGACGCGCCGTAGGCTGAATAGCCAAAGACACCCAGGAACCCGGCCCCCGACGAAATGTTGACGATGTGCCCGGAGCCGCGTTCCAGCATCCCCGGCAGGACGGCCTTGACCACATTCACCGTCCCGAAGTAGTTGATCTCCATCATCTGGCGGAACACGTCGAGGCCCAATTCCTGAACATAGCCGGGTTGCGTGACCCCCGCCGAGTTGATGACCAGGTCGTGGAGGCCGTCGCGGCGGGTGACTTCCGCGACCATGCGCGCGGCCTGGGAGGCGTCGGCCACATCCGCGGGGAGCAGGCCGCAGGTCCGGCCCGCGGCGCTCTGGACCTCGGTCCCGGCGGCCGCTAAAACGTCCTTCCGCCGTCCGGCAATCCAGACGCGCGCCCCCTGCGCGGCCAGTTGTTTCGCCAGCGCCAGGCCGATGCCGCTGGACCCTCCTGTGATGAGGGCAACTTTTGCAGTAAAAAATCCCTGTTTATCGGCCATAGATTGGACTCTCCTCTTGTCGGATATTATCGCCACGGCGCGCTGAGATGTTTAGCCGTTTAATCTTTTATAGATCCCTTTATTCTGGCGGTAAAAGTGAACGAATTCAGCGAACAGCTTGTCATAAAGCGCCCGGTATTCCGGATTCGGCGAATAGGTTGCCTTAAACTCGACCTTCTGTGGGATATCTTCGAAGCCCAGGTATCCCATCCCGACAGCGGCGATGAACGCTGCCCCGCGTGCATTGGCCTGGACCGGGTCGCGCACCTGGCGGATATTCAGATTCATCACGTCTGCCAGGATCTGGCTCCAGACGTCCGATTTTGCTCCGCCGCCGACAAAATTTAACTGCGTCAGTTTGCGCCCCATGAATTTCTCGGCCGGGGCAATCAACCAGCGCGTGTTGAGGGCCACACCTTCCAGAAATGCCCGGATGATGTCCTCGCGGGTGTTTTCCAACGAAACGTTGAACAGAGCGGCGCGGGCATTCCGGTCGTCTATCGGGGCGCGCTCGCCATAAATCCACGGCATATACATCAGTCCATGGCTTCCAGGCGGCACTTTTGCGGCGATGCGGTCAAAGATTTGGAAGACATCCGGGGAATGATTTTCATTAAGCAGTTCATCCTTATGGAAAAGGATCTTGTCACGCAAGTAATCTAAATTCCCTCCGGCGGTAGTCTGCAGGACGATCATCAGGTATTTGGCGGGAATTGCGCAGGGTACCGAGGCCATCCAGGATGAAAGGTCTGTTTTTTTATAGGGTACATGGGCAGCGACCCAGTTGGATGTGCCGATATATATATGGGTATCGAAATCGTTCACCGCTCCGGACCCGATGGCCGCCGCGCTGACATCAATCGCCCCGGCCACAACCTTGACCCCGTCTTTCAACCCCAGTGTCCGGGTCACATCGGCTTTCAAATCGCCGATCACCGTCGTGCATTGCACAAGTTCCGGGAATTTGTCCGGAGCGATGCCGCAGGCTTTCAGCAGCCCATCATCGTAAGCGATATGCTCCGAGTCCCGGTTGTCGGTCACCCAGGAGGTCAGGATCGAATCGGACGTGGCAACGAATTTCCCGGTCAGGCGCAGGTTCATGTAATCCAATGCCGTCAGGAACTTGTATGTCTTTTGATAAATTTCAGGATATTCGTAGCGGACGAAAAGCATGTGTGCAGCCGGGTCTGTGCCGGTATGGGTGGGTACGCCGCCGGTCAGGTTGAGCCAGCGAGGCAGCTTGAAAATATCGTAGCCTGCCACCTTGATCAAACCGCCGATAATTTTAGGAAGGTGCCTGGCGCCGCGCATATCCAGCCACGAGATCACGTTCATCAGCGCCTGGCCTTCTTCATCCACAGGGATGGTACATTCCCCCTGCGTTGAACAGCATACGGCGACAATGTTTTCGACCGGCACCAGTTCTTTCTGGATGAGTTGCTGTTGCGAGGAAGGCCTCCCACCAGTCTTGCGGACTCTGTTCCGCACCGCCGTTCGGCAAAACATAAAGCGGTATGTCCCGGGTCTCCCATCCTACCACTTTACCGGATATGGAGATCAAGGCTGTTTTCATGGCCGACGTGCCCAAGTCAACTGCCAGGATAAAAGGTTCTTTTTCCACGCGCCATACCTCCTGGAAAATATTTATTTTCAAGAATAACGCCTGCAATATTAACCCCGCCGCAAGGTGAAATGATGCTGTTTGATCCCAGAATCATCTTCCTTCCGGTTGTAAAGGGGTGACATGGATTGCCATAAAACTGGAATAAATTCCTTACGCGTCGCGCCCATTGGCAAGGAGGCCAATCAATTTCTCCGGCTGGCGGGAAAATTCCGCAACCGGAATCTCTCCGCGCACCAAGGCCAGGAGGGTTTCCGTCAACAAACGGTTGACAGGCGCAGGGACTCCGAACTTCTCGCCATGGCGCACGACAGCCCCTTGCAGCCACTCCACTTCGCTCTTCCGGCGTCCGGCATGCAGGTCAATATGGAAGGATGGCATCTTCCCGCCCCTGCCCCCGCCGACGAATTTTGCCAATACAGGACGGGCCAAAAATGATGGCAAGCGCAAGGCCAGCGCCAGGGCGCGTACCGGAATTCCTGGCAAGTTCACTGGATGGATCCCCTGGGCGGCCATGACCCTCAACGCCTCACGAAACATGCGCATTTCCAGACCGTACAGCCCCGGATGGGCAAATACCTCCGCCGGGCTCATATCCACAATTGCCACCGTGGCGCTCACCGGCAGGTTGGCCAGGACCTTGGACCACTTCATGTCGGCTGCGCGCGGGTAAAGATGAGCGTTCAGAGAGGCCACGTTCATTGCAATCTCCAGCCGCCTGGAGAGAGGGTGCCCGGCCGCGATCCCGATGCCGCGTGCTTTTTCCAAAACAATATCACCAGCGGCGCGCCGGGCAACCGAACAAGTGACCGTACCCGCAATGACACGCTCGGCGCCGAGCGCCGCCTCAATCGCAGGTTCGTTGTCAACGCCGTTTTGCAGGCAAAGGACCGGAGGCATCTTGTCCGCGAAAGGCTTGATTTGCTCCAGAGCGGCTGCAGTGTCGAAGGATTTCATGGCAAAGATGGCTACATCAAACGGTCCATGTTCCATTGCTTCGCTCAAAGAAGGGACGCACCCAAAAGCGCCTGGAGGAACGATGAGCGGCTCTGCCGCCCGTCTGTTTTTATCAATGGAAACATCCAACCGCAGCCCGCGGGCGCGCAATTCGGCCGCGATGGCAGGGTGTTCAACGACAACCAGACGGTGCCCGGCCAATGCCAGCGATCCGCCCACGTAGGTGCCAATCGCCCCGGCGCCGAAAACCAGCGCTGAGATTGGTTTCAGGTCATTCATTCGCATGCCTCCGTTATGGGTCATTGCGATATCAGTATCACACAATAAAATGGTGACAACCGGTGAAAGTTGTCACCGTTTTCGGGATATTTTCCGGCTAAAGCGTCTGTGTTTATCTGTGGTTTCTGGTGACTTTAACAGTCTCCTAGAGTTCATACAATTCGCCGTATTTGGTACGCAAGTACTTGATGTACGGCTCGATGGTGACCTCCGACCCGGTGACGCGTTTGACCAGTTCGGGAGCGGTGAACTTGCGTCCGTGGCAATAGATGTTCCCGATCAGCCATTTGTGCAGGGTATCGAACTTGCCCTGTATCATTTCCGCCGGGATCCCGGGATGGGCTTTGAGCGCCTCGACGTAGAACTGGGCGCCCATGACGTTGCCCAGGGTGTAGCCCTGGAAGACCCCGCCGATGTTACCAGCGTACCAGTGGACATCCTGGAGGACGCCGTCCTTGTCGTCGGGAGGCGTAATCCCGAGGTCGGCTTTGAAGCGTTCGCGCCAGGCTTCGGGCAGGTCTTCGACGGCCAGCGTGCCTTCCAGCAGGGCCAGTTCGAACTCGAAGCGCAGCATGACGTGCAGGTTGTAGGTCACCTCGTCGGCGTCGGTGCGGATGAGCGACTTCTCGACCTTGTTGATGGCGCGGTAGAACGCATCCAGCGAGACGCCTTTCAGTTGCTCGGGGAAGGCTTTCTGCAGTTTGGGGAAGAAGTATTCCCAGAAGCCGCGGCTGCGGCCAACCACGTTTTCCCACAGGCGCGACTGGGACTCGTGTACGCCGGCCGAGGTGCCGTTTGCCAGGGGTGTGCCATCGAATTTCATGTCCACGCCCTGCTCGTACATGGCGTGACCGGCCTCGTGGATGTTGCTGAACAGGCACTCGCCGAGGTAGTTCTCCTTGACGCGGGTGGTAATGCGCACGTCGCCGATGGAGAAGGAGGTGGTGAAGGGATGGTGGGTCTTGTCGAGGCGGCCGCGCTTGAAGTCGTAACCCATCTGGCGGACGACTTCTTCACAAAAAGCCATCTGTTCCTTTTCGGGAAAGTGTTTGCGGATACAGGCGTCGTCGGCTGGTTCCTGGGCGACGATGGCCTGGACGATGGGTACCTGGGCAGCCCGCAGGTCGGCGAAGAGGCTGCGCACCGAAGCGGCTTTCATGCCATAGTCGGCGAAGTCAATCAGCGGGTCAGCGATGTGCTCGTAACCGGGGAAAAAATTCGCCATTTCGCGGCTCAGCTCGAGGGTCTTTTCGAGGTTCGGGCGGACTTTGGCAAAGTCGTTGGCGGGACGCGCCTCGGCCCACAGCATGTAGGTCTCGGAGACGTGGGCGTTGAAGCGGGCGGTGAACTCCGGCGGGATGCGGGCGGCGCGTTCGTAGTCGCGGCGGGCGACGCGGATCAGGCTGGCGTCGTCGTGGTCGTAGGGCAGGCTCTCCTCGTATGGACGCAAGTCGTCGAGCAATTTGCCGATTTTGGGCTCGATGAATTTCTCCTGGGCAATTTTGGCGAGGGTGGCCAACTGACGCCCGCGGGCGGGTGCGCCGCCCGGCGGCATGTA
>JACQYE010000095.1 GCA_016208355.1 Chloroflexota bacterium
GAAATCTCCTTTCTCGAGGGCTGCCCGACGCCCGACCCGTGGACGGACAGTTTACAGTTTTGTAGCGACCCAAGTTACATCGCCCTGCTGGAGGATGTGGGCACCGATGTGGTGGAACTGACCGGCAACCATATGCTGGATTATGGCCCGGAGGCGTTCCTAACTACCCTCGATATGTATGAACAGCGCGGCTGGCTGTACTTCGGCGGTGGACGGAGTCTGCCGGAAGCGCTCCAACCTGCGCTGGTGGAAGACCACGGTAATAAACTGGCTTTCATCGGCTGCAACTATGCTGGTCCGCCCGGCGACTGGGCAACGGATGTGCGCCCTGGGTCAGCGTCTTGCGAGTCTGGCCAGCTGGTGGCCGAAATCGGCCGTCTGCGTTCGGAAGGATATTTACCGATAATGACGTTCCAGTACAACGAATATTACCAGCCCTATCCCACTGAGTATGAACAACGCGATTTTCTCGAGATGGCGTCGGCAGGAGCAGTTATCGTCAGCGGCAGCCAGTCCCATGTCCCGGCGGCGATGGAGTTCTCTGGCGGGTCTTTCGTTCATTACGGTCTGGGCAACCTGTTTTTTGATCAGATGTCGCACCTGATGCCAGACGGGAGCCTGATTTATGATACCCGCTACGTTTTTATGGATCGGCACGTTTTTTATGATGGCCGCTATGTCGGCACTGAATTGCTAACCTACATCATCGAGGATTATGCCCGTCCGCGCCCGATGTTGGATTATGAGCGCCAGCAGTTTCTGCAGGACATATTTGTGGCGGGTGGCTGGCTGGAATGAAAGTGACTGGTGCAAAGATGAAGATTTTCGATATCACCCTCCCGATTTCTCCGGATATGCCTGTTTGGCCGGGGGATCCGACACTGACTCTGGAGCAGGTGGAATCCATGGATGCTGGCGCGCATGTCAACGTTTCCAGGCTGGAATGCTCCGTCCATACCGGGACGCACGTGGACGCGCCGCATCATTTCCTGAACGATGGCCGCACAGTGGAGAGCCTGCCCCTGGACATTTTGACTGGCCCGGCGCAGGTTGTCCAACTCCCGCACAGCGCGGACCTGGTAACTGCCCCGATTTTACAGGCCGTTTCCATCCTTTCCAATACGACTCGTCTCCTGCTCAAGACGCGCAACTCCGATATATGGAAGCGTGGCGAAAAACTGTTTCAGGAAGATTTCGTGGCCATTGCGCCGGATGGAGCCGAATGGCTGGTCGCGCGCGGCATCCGATTGATTGGTGTGGACTATCTGTCTGTGGCCCCATACAAAGATAGCGACCCAACACACCACATTTTGCTTAAGGAAAGTATTGTTATCCTGGAGGGTGTGGACCTGAGTGCCGTGGAGCCGGGAGTTTACGGCTTGTTTTGCCTGCCCTTGAAACTGGTCGGCTCGGATGGCGCGCCCGCCAGGGCGATCTTGGTTGGGTAACGAACGTCGCCATAGCCGCCGCCCCGGTCACCGTAGCCGCCGCCGAAACCGCGTTCTTCCTTTGGGCGGGCTGCGTTGACTTTCAAAGGCCGGTTGGCGAGGGTGTAGCCATTGAACATTTGGATGGCTTTTTCTGCCTCGCTCTGGTTGCTCATTTCCACGAACGCGAAGCCCTTTGAACGCCCAGTGTCGCGGTCTTTGATGAGTGCCACCGATGCAACTGTCCCGGCCTGGGTGAAGAGGTCGCGCAGTTCGTCTTCGGTGGTGTCGTAGGACAGGTTGCCTACATACAATTTGGTTTGCATTTCTTTCTTTTCTCCTTGAAAAATGGGGCAGAGGGCTGTGAAAAGCCGCCAGCCTGTTTCAGGTCTGGCGGCGTTCGCTCACACAAATCCTACTGCAAGTGGGCTTATTCTAACACAAATGTCAGCAGGAGCGGAAGGAAGTTTAGGCGTTTCTGGGAATTGGTGAAGGAAATGGTTGAAAGGGATGTTATGTGATAGCGAAGTTGGAGTGGCTACGGAGCGGTCACAATGATGGTTGCTGCCATGGTAGCATGGATTTCACAATGGTAGGCATAGGTCCCGGGCTGGTCGAAGGTGAAGGAGAACGTGGCTCCCTGGCCCAGGTTTCCTGAACCCCACGAGCCGTCATCAGCGCTGATAGTATGCTTGGCGCTGTCCATATTCGTCCACTGTACCGTAGTCCCGGCTGTGATGGTGAGTTCGATCGGATCGAAAGTGAATCCCTGAATTGTAACCTCAACTGTCTGGCCGGATGGACTGGCGACGGTGTCAGTCGCGAGTTGGACCGGTGGCAAGGTTTCTACCGGAGTGGGAGCGGTTTTCGGCGCGCAAGCGGCCAAAACAAGTACTGCGGTAAGGGCAAGGATCAGTTTGGTTTTCATATTGTTCTCCTAATAAAAAATAGTCGGAAGAGTAAATCTCTTCGGACTATTGTAAATCGGACAGATTAAATCCGAATTAACGTCCTGGAAGTGTGTATCCCCCATCCACCACGATGACTTGCCCGCGGATCATCGCGGCGGCAGGGGTGCAAAGGAAAGCCACCACCCCGGCCACATCTTCGGGTGTTGCCAGTCTTCCAGCCGGCGTGGCCTCCACGGCTTTCTGGATAATGTTTTTGTCGGCAAGCGCATCGAAATGTTTGAGCGCGTCGGTTTCGACGATGCCAGGGGAAACAGCGTTGACAACGATGTTCATTGGAGCGAATTCCACTGCCAGGTAACGCGTCAGGCTTTCCAAGGCAGCCTTGCTCGCGCCGACGACCACATATTCCGGCAGGACGCGGTTTGCACCCGGGCTGGAGATGCTGACGATGTGTCCGCCGCCGCGTTTTTCAATCAATTGAGCAGCGCGCTGGGAGGCAAACAAGAGCGAACGGGCGTTGATATTCATCGTCCAATCCCAGCCTTTGGGCTTTTGCTCCAGAACGGGGCGGTTGTACCCGGATGCAGCATTGTGGACGAGGATGTCCAGCCCGCCGAAGGCTTTTTCCGTCTCGTCGAACAGGCGGTTCAGGTCATCCAATTCGCCAATGTTGGCCTTGACCAGCAGGGCGCGACGCCCTAGTTTTTCAATCTCTGCGGCGGTTTCACCTGCCGGGCCCGGGTTGCGAAAGAAATTGACCACTACGTCCGCACCCAGGGATGCGAAATGCAAGGCGATGGCGCGTCCGATGCCACGCCCGGAGCCAGTGACGAGAACGGTTTTTCCTTTGAATGGCGAAGGCAGTTTCATGGATCATCTTCCTGAAAAGCAAGCCGGATTTATTCCCTTTTGATTATACCTCGCGCGATAAGCCTCCCAAGACCCCTCTCCGGAGGGTGTGATAGATGGGTCGGATTTGTTATGCTATTCGTTACTTAATAAGGCAAATATTTCCGCATGGTACAATTCCCCGCGCTATGAGGCAATTGTTCGGCCGCAAATCCTTCGCCCTCGCACTGGGGGCCTTCTCTATCCTTCTGCTGGTTTTCCTGGCGGCTGGTTTGGATTCTTTGGAGTTCAGGAAAGGGACGCCATTCACCTACGTTGAAGTCAATGATGCCAGCGGATCGGGGGCAATCGAACCGCCGGAAATGGACTGGGTTTTTATCCTTGTCATCGCAGTCGTTTTCGTCATGACCGTTTTTGTACTGGTGGTAGCCACGCCGAAACAGAGGCGCATTATCCTGCTGCTCCTGCTGGCAATGGCGCTTGTATTCCTTGGTATCATGTGGTGGATTTCAAGGGGCGGTTCAGGGGGAGAAGTTCCCCTGCCAACGGTCACGGCAATCCATACCCTGGTTGTCCCTCAAGAGACAGCAGTCCAGGTTGGGACACAGTCGCCCGCGGCGGTCTACACGCCACCAAAGTTGTCCCCCTGGATTTCAATTGGAATTACTTTTATCGTCCTGCTCATTGCAGGCGTGCTTGCCTGGCTCTTCCTGCGCAACCGTTGGCGTGACAATGCGTCTCTGGAAGCCCTGGCGGGTATCGCTGAGCAGGCAGTCAGCGACCTGCAATCAGGCAAGGATTACGGTGACGCGATCATCAACTGTTATGCCAACATGGTTGAGGCGGTTAACAGGCAACGCGGCATCCGGCGGCGTGGGAATCTGACTCCGGCTGAGTTCATCGCGGTGCTGGACCGGGCGCGCCTGCCCTCTGGTCCTGTCCACAGCCTGACGGCGCTCTTCGAGCGTGTCCGTTATGGCGGGAAGAAGGCTTCTCAGAAGGAGATTGTCGAGGCGGTGGCCTGCTTGCGCGAGATCGTGTCTGCTATCCGGGAGGCGCGGTGAAGAGACGGCAGGTACTTTTCTGGCTGGTTGCCATCGCTGCGGCGGCGCTCCTGTCCATTCCGCTGGCGGGAGCCGTGGAGGATGGCTTTATACAGCCTGTCATCAGGTTCTTCTGGATGCTGCAAGGGTATTATGGCTCTGTCCACCAGGCTATCCTGTGGGGAGTGGCGCTGATCGGCGTGGCTGTCATTGCAGGGATGAGTCTGCGGGTCGGGACCCTGCACCTGCGAGCGCGTCGCGGGAGTATTGAAAAACTCCCCGGCGAAGTGGGCCAACTCGCGTTCTGGATCCGCCGCGCACGCCACGGACCTTACCCGCGCTGGTACCTGGCGCGCACCCTGGCAGACCTTGCGCTCGAGATCCTGCGCGGGCGGGGCGCAAACGCCGAACGCGGCGGGCAGTTACAGGGTCCGGGGTGGGAACCTCCGGGCGAAATCCAGCCATACCTCGAAACGGCAGTCCGCACCACGCCGGCCACTTTTGGCCGCCAATTGGACTCTGCTCAGGTTCACGCTGACCCGGAGGCGGAGTCCGTCGTCGAATATCTCGAATCATACATGGAGAATTCCAATGACCATTGACATTCCCAAAACATCCGAATTATGCGGCCAGATTATTGACGAAGTCGAGCGCGCGGTCGTCGGCAAGCGGACAGCGCTGGAGATGATCATGGCCTCTGCCCTGGCAGGGGGCCATGTTCTGCTTGAAGATTACCCCGGCCTGGGCAAGACGCTGGTTGCCCGCTCGTTCGCGACTGTCCTGGGGCTGGACTTCAAGCGCATCCAGTTCACCCCGGATTTGCTGCCGGGCGACATCACCGGCGGCTACATTTTCAACCGCAGCGAGAATCGTTTCGAGTTGCGCCAGGGACCGATTTTTGCCAATATCATCCTGGCCGACGAGATCAACCGCGCCTCGCCCAAGACGCAATCTGCCCTATTGGAAGCCATGCAGGAGGGACAGGTGACACTGGAGGGCGAGACCATGCGCCTGCCAGACCCCTTCCTCGTGCTTGCCACCCAGAATCCAATTGAATACGAAGGCACCTTCCCGCTCCCCGAAGCCCAACTCGACCGCTTCATGGTCAAGTTGACCGTTGGCTACCCGGACCTGGAGGAGGAGCGCGAGATCCTGCACCGCCGCCACCAGCGCAAGCAGGAGGAGGTGGAACTGAAAAAAGTCAGCAGTCCGAAATCCCTGCTGGAGATGCGCAAGGCGGTCGAGACCGTCCACGTGGACCCCGACCTGGAAGGGTACATCGCAGAGATCGTCCAGCAGACGCGCTCCGACCGGCACGTGGCAGTTGGTGCCAGCCCGCGCGGGTCGCTGGCTTTCCTGAAACTGGCACGCGCCCGCGCTGCCATGCAAGGCCGCGATTTCATCTTGCCGGACGATGTGAAGCATTTTGCCAGACCGGTACTGGCGCACCGCATCATCCTCCAGCCCGAGTTCTGGCTGACGCGCCAGGTCTCCGAGAAGGTGATCGAAGATGTTGTGGCGCTTGTCAGCGTGCCGGTGTTGAAGTAAGATATATTCCTTTTTTCCGGCAACAGAGACGCCAGACTCTAGGATTATGAGCCGCGCTTTCTTCCTTTCCCTTCTTACTTTCCTGTTGGTCCTGGCCGGACTGGCAGCGGGCGAAGCGCGTCTCCTGGCGTTGGCGTTCCCGTCAGCAGTCTTCCTGCTGGCTGCGCTATTGCGCGCGCCCGAGAATGTGAAACTATCGGCGCAGCGCACGTTGAGCGCGGAGCGCGTCTTCTCAGGAGAAGATGTGCAGGTCACGCTGACGGTAAAGAACGAGGGCCGTGACCTGGAGGAAGTCCTGCTCGAAGATACCCTGCCCGACCGCCTGGAAGTAGTCGAGGGGTCGAACCGGCGCCTCGTGCGGCTGGCAGGCGGCGGGTCGGTTAAGTGGACCTATACCCTGTGCGGCAAACGCGGCTATTTTATGTTGCACGCCGTCCGCGTCACGGTCCGCGAACCGCTGGGTCTGTCGGCAGCCAGCCAGGTCCTTTCCACTGATGGGCAATTGTTCATTGTCCCGCCCGTCCTGCGCCTGCGGCGCGTCTCCATCCGCCCGCGCCGGACGCGCATCTTTTCCGGGACGATCCCGGCCCGGCAGGGCGGCCCCGGCGTGGAATTCTTCGACGTGCGCGAGTACCAGACCGGGGACTCGCCGCGTGCCATCAACTGGAGGTTGACCGCCCGCCATCAACAGAACATCTATGCCAACCAGTACGAGCAGGAGAGGGTGGTGGACGTGGGCATCATCTTGGACGGACGCCGCCGCACCACTGAATTTGGCGAGCGCTCGATTTTCGAGCACTCTGTGATGGCCACTGCCGCCCTGGTGGACGCCTTCCTTTCAGCCGGGAACCGGGTGGGCCTGCTTTTCTACGGCAAGCAGATCCACTGGACGATGCCAGGTTATGGAAAACTGCAAGGGGAAAAAATCCTGCATTCGCTCTCCCGCCTCGAGCCGGGCGATTCGCAAGCCTTCAATGAACTTTTTATCCCGCGCCGTCTCTTCCCGGCCAAATCGCAACTCGTGCTGGTCAGCCCGCTGACGCCTGACGATTTCCACGCCCTGGCTGACCTGCGTTCGAAGGGCTACGCCGTCCTGGTGGTCAGCCCAGACCGCGTTTCGTTCGAGGCCTCCGGACTGCCTCCGTCTGGACCCGTCAGCCTGGCGCAACGCATTATCCGCATGAAGCAGCAACTCTTCCTGCGCCGCCTGCGGGGTATCGGCATCCAGGTGGTCAGCTGGGACGTGTCCCAGCCCTTCGAGCAGGTGGCGCGCCGCGAACTGGAGCGCCGCCAGATCATCCAACGCGGAGGCCTGTGATGACGCGCTTCCTTGCCATTCTTTTCACGCTTCTTGGCGCGGGGTTGGTCGCGGCGGCATTTGCTGTTGCCGGGTTCATTTTGCCAGCCGTTCTTCTCTTTTTATTTTTCGTATTTTGGATTTTTGCTTTTTCCCGCAATTGGGATTGGATTCACGCCCCCGGCCTGCTGCTCGCCTCTGGTTTGGCCGCCTTCGGACTCTTCCTGGAACTCGAGTCCGCTTACATTTTTCCCGGAGTTTTCCTATCCCTGGCCGGCTGGGACCTGGCGGATTTCGCCTCCCGGCTGCGGCTGGCCAGTCCCGAGGATGATACCCGTGATCTACAACGCCGCCACTACCTGCGCCTGGGCCTGACCCTCGCTATCGGGGTGGGACTCGTCCTGCTGGCGGTCAATCTTCAGGTCCGTCTCCCATTGGGCTGGATGGCGGCGCTGGCCCTGCTGGCCGCCTGGGGGTTGGGGGTCTTGATCAAGCGGCTGTTACAGGGGAATTAGCGCCAATGGGCCGGTTCCAGGAGAGACCGGTCGAACTCAGCGATATGAGTGCTGCCGAGCCTTTGCAGTTCAGCAGCAACAGTTTCCAGGTCACGGCGCAGGCGACCAACTTCGATTCCCCGGCAAACATCCGGCCAGGGCATTAGCCACCTTTGGGTCCGTTCATAAAGTTTGAGCGCCCCTGTAAAATTCCCACGTGTGATATGCAGGTAGGTGACAGCGGCTCCAAGAATGCCGCGATAAAGTTCACGCACCGGACCGCGTTCCGCCTTCCAGGCTGCTTCCAGGGCCTCGTGAGCTTCGAAATATTCCCCTGCTGCTAAAAGTTGCAGACCTTCGATAGCCTTTGGAGGCAACGCGTCCTGGCAGGATTTCGTTTCAGCCGACATTTTGCCAGTATATCACTTTGCGGTCGAGTGGCTGGTCTCCAACCAGGTTTCCCTTTCGCGCGGGGTTTTGAAACGGAACACTTTGAGGTGGGAATATTCCGGCATGGCAAAAAACTGCGGGTAGGTGCGCTTGCGCCGCCAGTAGGTCTGGAACATCCAGTTGATGAGCGAGTCTTTCGACCAAAGTTTGAAATGCACCCAGAAGGGTTCGTAATTCGTCCCCCACAGGAGTTCTTTCGTCCGCCAGCGTACCCAGGTGCGGCGCAGCAACCTGCCGAAGACGAGGAAAAACGAGTAGTCCAGCCAGACGGCAGCCTCGGCGCGCGGCCAGACGATATCGCGGGCCATGCCATAGTTCCCGGCCAGCGCCCAGCGCGGGGCGTGCGTGGCCGCTTCGACTTTTTCCCTGAACTCCTCGCGGGTCGAATCGAACCAGCCCGGTTTCCAGAAAAGCGCATCCAGTTCGATGAATTCCAGGGCCAGTTTTGCGGCCAGCCGTTCAGCCATGGTGGATTTGCCGCAGCCGGTCACGCCGACGACAACGATGCGTTGGTAAGGGAAAGGGGGCATGGTTATCCTTTTTGAATAATGACTGGGCGGTGGATTATAATCCGTAAATCAGCAGTCGTAAATTGGAAACGAAAGAGGCTTCTATGTTCGACCTTCCCGATGACCAAATCCTTCCCCTTTCCAAAGAGCACGTCTTCTGGACCTGGTCGGCCCAGGCCAAAGTCAATCCCATCCCGGTGAAACGCGCCGAGGGCGTCTATTTCTGGGACACAGATGGCAAGCGCTACCTGGACTTCAATTCGATGACCATGTGCGTCAACATCGGTCATGGCAACCCGCGCGTCATCAAGGCCATGCAAGACCAGGCCGCCGAACTGCCCTATGCCGCCCCGGGCATGGCAACCAAGATCCGCGCCCTGGCAAGCAAGGCGGTGGCAGACGTAACGCCTCAAGGAAAACTGAGCAAAATCTTATTCACACTTGGCGGGGCGGATGCCAACGAGAATGCCGTCAAACTGGCACGCGGCTACACCGGGCGCTTCAAGGTGTTCACCCGTTACCGCTCCTACCAAGGCGCGACTGCCGGTGCAATGGCCCTCACCGGCGACCCGCGCCGGGTGTCCTGGGAGCCGGGACTGATGCCGGGCGTGGTGCACTTCCTCGACCCGTACCGCTATCGCTCCACCTTTCACCGCGCCAGCCCGGATATTTCCGAGGCAGACTTCTGCCAGGATTACCTCAACCACCTCGAAGAGATCATCCGTTTCGAAGGCCCGGAGACTGTTGCCGCGATCTTGATCGAATCCGTTACCGGGACGAACGGCGTCATCATCCCGCCGGAGGGGTATATACAGGGCGTCCGTGCTCTGTGTGACAAATATGGAATCGTTATGATCGCCGACGAAGTCATGTCGGGCTTTGGCCGCACCGGGAAGTGGTTTGCCGTGGACAACTGGGGCGTTGTCCCGGACATCATCACGATGGCGAAAGGACTGACCTCGGCCTACGCGCCGCTCGGGGCAGTGGCAATGAAGCCGGAGATCGCGGCCGCATTCGATGAGCACATCTTCGAGAGCGGGCTGACATACACCTCGCACCCGGTCTCGCTGGCGGCGGCAGTGGCGAACATCCAGGTGATGAAGGATGAGAAGATCGTCGAGCACGCCGCTGAGATGGGACCGGCGCTGAACCGGATGCTGAAAGACCTGGGCGAGGCGCATCGTTCAGTGGGGGAAGTGCGTAATATCGGCCTGTTTGGGATCATCGAAATCGTCAAGGACCGCCAGACGAAAGAGCCGATGGCGCCCTGGAACGGCTCCAGCCCGGAGATGGTCGCCTTCCGCAAGGCCTGCCTTGAGAGCGGCCTGTATCTCTACACCCACTGGCACACGGCGCTCATCATCCCGCCGCTAAT
>JACQYE010000083.1 GCA_016208355.1 Chloroflexota bacterium
ATGGGGGAGACAATCGTCTTGCCGTCTTCCCCGGCAAAGACATTCGAACAGTGGATGATGCACCCGGGCATGCAAGCATGTGTGGTATTGCCCTCCCCGCCGCGTGCCAAAATAAGTTCGCGCATCTTCTCGCCGCTGATATCCTCTGCAAACTCGAACGTGCCCGATGAAAAGTTGCGGGTGGGCAGGCCGCCAAAGCCATCCGCCATGTGGACCATGGCCGGGGTGCCGTAGTCACTGTAGGTGTGGGTCTGCGGATGCTCCATCAGGAACTTGTTGTAGACCTTCTGGGTGGCGCGGAAGGCCTCCGCATCCACGAGCGGTGGCTTGGATCCGCCAGCAGCGTCAAAAACGATGGCTTTCAAGCCCTTCGAGCCCATCACCGCGCCCAACCCGCCGCGGGCATTGATGCGCGATGGGATGCCGTCCTTGTCCAGGTTGAGGATGCCCGCCGAGGCCAGGCGTTGTTCCCCAGCCGGACCGATGATTGAAATGGCGACCTTGTTCCCGTAACGTTGTTTCAGGATCTCCGCCGAGTCGTACACGCCCTTCCCGGCCAGGTCGTCTGCCGGGTCGAAGCGGGCGCCGTCCTTAGTCAGCACCAGCACTGACCAGCCTTGTTTGGTCGGCCAGTCTTCGAGAATAAGCGCCTTGATTCCCAGATAGGCAATCTGCAGACCAGTGGTGCCGCCTGAATTGGATTCCTTGACGCCGCCCGTCAGCGGGGACTTGCCGCCCACCGATAGCCGGTCAATCGAAGAGAGCATGTGGCCGGTCAGCAGGCCATTGCAGAAAATGAGTTTGTTCTTCGGGCCGAGCGGTTCGCACTCCGGCGGGACCTCGTCCAGCAGGATGCGCGCGATCAGGCCGCGTCCGCCGAGACGCTCCCAGGAAGGGGGAATGGGTTCCAGGTTCAGGGTCCGGGTGCGTACATTGACGCGCCAAACCTGCGATTTATATGGTTTTATATCAGGCATGTCGCCTCCAGAATTTGGGCGGACACCGTCCGCCCCTACTTCACGTTTTCCTTCAACGCTGTGGCAAAGATATTCAACCCATCGTTGATCTGCTGCTCGGTCACCACCAACGGCGGGATCCAGCGGATGACGTTGTCGTATGTGCCGCACGAGAGCAGGAGCAGGCCGCGCTCTTCGCAGGCATGGAGGATATTTTTGATGATGGATTTGTCCGCAGGTTTTCCACCCACGGTGAACTCGGTGCCGACCATCAGCCCCAGGCCGCGCACGTCGCCGATGACGGGGTATTCCTCCTGGAGTATGCGCAGTCCGGTCGTGAGCTGGACTCCGCGCCGGGCCGCGTTACCGGGCATATCTTCGTCCCGCATGGCGCGGATCGTGGCCACACCTGCCGCGCAGGCCAGGGCGTTGCCGCCATACGTCCCGCCGTGCGAGCCAGTCTGCCATTTCTTCATCAGGTCGAGGCGGCTTAACACTCCCGACAGCGGCAGCCCGGAGGCGATGCCCTTGGCAACAGTCATGATGTCCGGGACAACGCCGAAGTGATCCTGGGCGAACCATTTTCCGGTCCGGCCAAAGCCCGACTGGACCTCGTCGAAAATCAGCAGGATGCCGGTCCGGTCGCAAAGTTCGCGTAATCCCTTCATGAACGCGGCGGGCGGGACAACGTAGCCGCCCTCGCCGAGTTCAGGCTCGATCAGGATGGCAGCCGTCTCCGCTGGAGAAGTTTGCGAGAGCAGGAGTTCCTCCAACGTGGCGAGGCAGTACTCGGTGGTCTTGGCCTCAGTCATGCCGAGTTTATAAGCATACGGGTACGGGGCCACAAAGACGCCCGCCGGGAGCGGCTGGAAGCCGGAGCGGTAAATCGTCTTTGATGTGGTCAGCGCCATCGTCCCAGCAGTGCGACCGTGGAAACTGCCCGCAAAAACGATGATGTTGGGTTTGCCCGTGGCGGCGCGCGCCAGTTTGACCGCGCCCTCCAACGCTTCTGCTCCGGAGTTACTGAAAAAGAAGCCGTCAATGGCCGGGTTGACCACCTGGCGCAATTCTGCGATAAGTTCCATCATCGGCTTGTGAACGATGATATTCGCCTGGGCGTGCAGGAACAGCCCAGCCTGTTCCCGGATGGCTTCGACCACCTTTGGGTGACAGTGACCGGTATTAGTCACGCCGATACCGCAGGTAAAGTCGAGGTACTTTTTGCCATCTTCGGCGTAGATGTAGCAGCCCTCAGCGCGGTTGCTGCGGATGGGAAAAATCCGCGACCAGACCGGGGACATGTGGGGGGAATTTTCATCGTAAAGTTCAGTCATATGATGCACCTGTATTGGAATTAGGATTATAAAGGGGAGGAATTTCTTCCTCCCCTTCGGGAACTATCCCTGCGGGATGTTATGCGGGGAGGTATTCCGCCGCCCAGAGGATATCCGATCTCCTGAGCGCTTCACCGGTCGGGACGCCGTCCATCGTCCAGGCGTGCATCCGGTAGTATAAATCGAGGGCGTTCTCGAACTCCTCCCGGCCAATGGCAATCCCTTTGGTCGGTCCCGTACCGCCAAGTGGTTTGAAAAACTTCTTGGGCAGAGAATCTTCCTTGCGGGTAAAACCTTCGCGGGCATTGAAAGTGCGCATCAGATTGATGCGCCGGATGCCCACCTGGATGAGTTCCTCGATGGTCACATCCCAGCCAGTGACAGCCTTAACCATCTCCGCAGTCTCAACCGGACCAAAGAGACACCAGGCCGGACCATAAACAAATTGACAGAGGGTCAGCGCGTCCATCATACTGTAGAAGGCCTGGCCAAGATAGGCAAACTTTACTTTGCCCTCCCCCAACGACATTGGCTCCTGGGCTTCGGTGAGGCCCATGGTCGCCAAGCGGCCAAGGTAAAGATCGGAGGCCATGCCTTTTTCATACATCCAGTCGTGTTCGCTGGACTGGTGATCGGCGCCGAAGGGGTTGACAGCGTAGATGAGCGCCAGGGAGCGTTTGGCCTGCGGCATGTGGGCCGGGGCTTCTTCGTTCTTGCAGGTGATCAGGCACTCGTCCGCGCCCCGACCCCAGGCCTGGGCAGCGCGCGCCGAACCTTCGGCCAGAACCGGGCCGAGCTTGCCGGTCTTCGTCACAATCTGGTTCAGCACATCGAGCATGGCCTCGGCATTGCCAAAGCGCAGGTCAATGCCGCCAGTATCCTCTTTGGTGATGATGCCCTTCTCGAAACATTCCATCGCAAAGGCAATCGTCGCTCCGCAGGTGATGGTATCCACGCCATACATATCGCAGATTTGGTGCGCCATCGAGATGGCTGCCAGGTCCGAAATGCCACAGTATGAGCCAAACGTGCCAATGGTCTCATATTCTGCGCCGCCATAAATGGGGTCTACTTTGTACTTTCCTTCGGTGATTTCCACCACGCGCTTGCAGCGCACGGTGCAGGCGTAACAGGTATCGCGTCCCTTCAGGATGGTTTCGGCCATCTTCTCGCCGCAGATGGGTTCCGCGCCTTCGAATTGGCCTTCGGTGTAGTTGCGCGTGGGCAGGGTGCCAAAGGAGTTTTGCGGCATGACTACGCTGGCTGTGCCCAGTTTGCCAAGGCCGTCCACATCGGGGTTGGTCGGGATCCATTGTGCGCCGGTTTTGTTCAAGGATGCCAGGGCTTTCGGGTCAGCGATTTGCGGTTTCATATGGCCGCGCACGACGATGGCCTTGAGTCTCTTGCTCGCCATAACCAGGCCCATGCCGGTGCGTCCATTCATCCGGTTTGCCATGTTGACAATCGCCGAAAAGCGGACACCCTTCTCGGCCGCCGGGCCGACCTGCATCACCTGTGCCTTTTCGTCACCGACTCCCTGTTTGAGCAGTGCATCCACCTCGCCGGTTACTTTGCCCAGCAAATGAGAAGCGTCATGTAATTCGGCTTTACCGTCAATAATTGTGAGATAAACCCATTCGGGCGACTGTCCGCGGAAAATTACACCGTCGTATCCGGCAAACTTGAACTCTGCCGGGAAGAAACCGCCTGCCTGGGAATCGCCTATCGCGCCACTCATCGGGGATTTGGCATTGACGTTGATACGACTCTGGCCGGCGATCGTTGCACCTGTGACTATGCTCGGAAAAACAGTAAGCAAGTTATCAGGTCCGAGCGGGTCGGCACCCTTCGGGACCTCGCGCAGGATGTAGGTCAGCGCCATCGCCCCGCCGCCCATATACGTCCGGTAAAAGGATTCGGGCGGGGTCTCGACCTCGATCTTGCCAGTGGTCAGGTCAACGTGGAGTATCTTTCCGTGGTAACCGAAAGACATAAGAGCCTCCTTCTCCTGAAATAATCAGATTACACTCATTCGATCTCCCTAATACCATAAGGGAAGCCGTACTCAGCCATCTTGTTCATGAACGGAACCGGGTCGAATGCTTCCGGCCCGAGCACGCCCACGCCCTTCCAGATGGCATGTTCGAGGAGGTCCCAACCGATAACGGCATTGAAGGCAGTTTGTGCTACTACAGCCTGGCACTCCAGACGTTCCATGCAATCCCCGTTATCGGCTATTTGATACAGGTATACCTGACGCGGTTTTCCGTCCTTTTTGCCTTTAATCCAGGTCCCGGCGCATGTCTTGCCATCCATCCGGTCGCCGAGATGAGCCGGATCCGGCAGGCAAGCAGCCACCACGTCGCGCGGGGCGACCATCACATCCTTGACTTTGATCGGCTCCTTGTTATCCAGACCCAACATATGCAAGGTCTTGAGAATGCCAATGAATTGATCTCCCAGGCCGTACTTGAAAGTGACACGCTTGCATTTGACCCAACGCGGCACAAGAAGCACTTCTTCGTGTTCCACATTCACGACCTCGATTTTACCAATCCCTTCCGGGAATTCGAACACCTCCGGCTCGGAGAATGGCGGAGTGGTAAACCAGCCCTTGTCCTTTTCCCAGATAACCGGCGGATTCAGGCATTCTTCAATGGTGGTCCAGATAGAGAAATTTGGGGCAAAATCATAACCCTTGACCTCCATATTGGCGCCATCGCGGATGCCAATCTCGTCAATTTCATCGAAAAGATGATCCTGCGCGTAACGGGCAAATATGTCCGCCATGCCGGGCTCCACGCCGAGGCCAACGATAGCGAGCAGCCCTTTTTTCTCCCAGTCTTTGGAACGCTCAAACTGGTAATCACCAAGTTTCACGCCGCATTTCTCATGCGGCTTCTCCGGGTGAGGCGTGGAAAGGGTCATTGCCATATCCATATACTTACAGCCGGCGTTGTACGCCGCATCAAAGATGGACACATTGTAAAGAGGGTCGCAGGCATTCATGATGAGGTCAACCTTATACTTGGCAGCTAACTCCTCAATTAGTTCTTGCTTGTTGGCATCAACCCATTCGATCGGGAACCGCTCCGGGTCACCGAGTCGTTCCTGAACTTCCTTAATCCGTCCGCGGTTGTAGTCTGAAAGGACAATTTTCTCTACCCATGGGCGGTCTTTGGCAATTACCGCAATGGCCTCCCCAACCCCGCCAACACCAACGAGAAGTATTTTCATTTGGATTCTCCTTGATTGACTTTACTTGGAACGGTAGTGATCAAAGGGCATCGTAAAAATGTCAGGATCGAAGTGCCGCGCAAATCTATATTCCAATAGCGGCAAATCCAGAGAGTCGTGCTGGAAGCGAAAATAGATAATTTCTTCATGGTGAGGCAAGATGAGGCCTCGCCTCACCATGAATTGTGAGCGGTTGCGCGAATGGTTTTATTCGCCGCCTTTGACTTCAGTCCAGATTCGGTCCCATAGAGCTGTCGCGTCGCCAATGTCCTGGATCATCTTGAGCCTGGACATGTCTTCAGCCAGTGGGTTGGTTGCAGCGAAGTTCATGTAGGCATCGTATGCTTCGGGATTCTCCGTCTGGAGCAGTTCCAGGGCAGCGCTATTCGAGCTGGAGTATGGGAACTCCAGAGTGATCAATATACTCTCCTGCGGATCGAGCACGAAGTTTATGAATTGCATGGCCGCGGCAAAGTGGGGAGCACCGGTCGGCACAGCCATGTTGTCATACCAGATCGTACAACCCTCTTCTGGGATGATGTAATCAATGGCGGGATTTTCAGCGTGAGCGAGTGCGGCCTCTCCGTTCCAGGTTTGGCCCAGCCAGACCTCGCCAGATAGCAGCGCTGTCTTTGGGCTGTCACTGTCGAATAACTTTACATTCGGCATGAGTTCAAGCAATTTCTGCTTGGCTTCCTCCAATTGCTGCTCATCAGTTGAGTTCTTGTCATAACCCAGAACGGTCAACACCATACCAAGAACTTCGCGCTCGTCGTCCAGTAGCACCACCTTGCCCTGGAATTCGGGATTCCATAAGTCGGCCCACTTCGTTATTGGTGTTGTGACTTTGCTGGTATCTACCACCAGGCAGGAGGTGCCCCACTGCCATGGAACCGTGTATTCGTTCTGCGGATCATACCCCAGGCCTTTGACATAATCAGCAACATTGGCGAAGTTGGGAATCTGCGTCATATCCAGAGGCTCCAATAAGCCCAGAGCTGTCATGATGGATACGGTGTAATCGCTGGGGATAATCACATCATATCCAGAAGCTCCGGCTTGAAGCTTCGCCAGGAGTTCCTCATTAGAGGAATAGGTGTCGTAGTTGACCTTGATGCCGGTCTGCTCCGTGAAGTCGTCCAGCAATTGTTGTGGAACGTATTCTGACCAGGCATACAAGTTCAGCACTTTATCTCCGGAGGTTGAACTCCCTCCGCCACAGGCTGCCAATAGAATCGACAGCGCTACAACTACAGCAAACAATTTGTATCTCATCTTTCTTCTCCTTTTCTAATTTTTTTTTGCCTCCGCCCGGCATGCCAGAAAAAGCAACCGGACAGTTATGGCCAATTCTATGCTTGGCGTCTTTGCATAATCTGGCTGATCAACAGAACCACAAATACGGTCAATACCCATAATGTGGAAAGGGCATTTACTTCCGGAGTCACCGCAAATCACACCATTGAGAAAACGCGCAATGGGAGAGTTGTCGCGCCAGGCCCAGCTGTAAAATACGTTATTACATAATCATCCAAAGAGAGTGTAAACGCCAGCATTGCCCCCGATAAAACGCCGGGCATAATGGTTGGCAAAGTCACACGCCAGAATGTGGTCAATTCGTTTGCACCCAGATCCATGGATGCCTCTTCAATGGATTTGTCGAAACCATGCAATCGTGCTCTGACCACCAATGCCACAAAAGGAATGTTGAATGCGATGTGCGACAGTGTAATAGTCACCAGCCCCAATTGAAACTTAATCAGCGCAAAAAAAGCCAGTAAAGAGATACCCATTACCACTTCGGGGATAATCACCGGAATGTATAATACTGATTCGGTTAAGGCGTATCCCGGAAAGCGGTACCGCTGCAAGGCTAGGGCTGCCATCGTCCCGATCACAGTCGCAACCAGCGTCGAAATAAAGGCAATCAATAGAGTATTGCGCGTGGCCAACATAACATTAGAATCGTTGAACAACACCTCATACCATTTGAAAGTGAACCCTTCCCAGCGTATGTTGAGTTTCTGAGTGTTGAACGAGAAAACGATCAAGATCAGAATGGGCAGGTAAATATAAACATATACCAAGAACGAAAAGATGCGCAACCACAAAGCAGGTTTTTTCTCGCTCATACCAACAGTTCCTCTCCAAAGCCGGCCTTGCGGGTGTAATACAATGTAAAGGCTAACGTCAATATCATCAATACCATTGAGGCTGCTGCTCCAAAAGGCCAGTCCCGCGAAGTCAAGAACTGATTGCGAATGACATTTCCAACCAAAACTGTCTTTGCACCGCCCATTAGATCGGGAACCACAAACATCCCCATTGCCGGGATAAATACCAGGATTGAACCTGCAATCATCCCTGGTACACTGAGCGGTAACGTTACCCGCAGGAAAGCCCTCAAGGGACGAGCACCAAGGTCAGCAGCCGCCTCAAGTTGAGCATTTTCGATCTTCTCCAATGAAGTATACAATGGTAGAACCATGAAAGGCAAGAACTCATACACCATGCCGATCAATACCGCAGCTGGAGTATAGAGAATATCCAATGGAACTTTGATCAGACCCAGATTAAGTAAAACTGTGTTCAATAACCCTTGTGTACGTAAGATCATGATCCACGCGTAAATCCGGATGATGAAATTAGTCCAGAATGGTAGGAGAATTAGGAAAAGGTACAATGAGCGTTTTCGGACCGGAGAGCGGGCAATGAAGTAGGCTAGAGGATAACCAATTAAAATAGTGAACACCATCGTAGCCAAACCAACGCCGAGTGAATAGAGCAGGATGCGGAGATATATTGGGTCAATTAGACGAACATAATTTTGAAAATTAAACTTATAGACTACGTTGCCATATGTTCCTCGCGTCATAAAGCTCAGTACAGCCACAAGAATCATCGGCAGGATGATGAGTATCAACATGTAGATGGCTGTTGGCGATATCAAGGCAATCCCCTGGAAAGCAGAATCCTCCCGTAGAGCCCTGACCAACGAAAACTTTCGTTTGGGTTTTAGAATGTCGGTTTCCATGTCTAGCCTTCTGGCAACACGAGTGTATTCTCGAACGGCAAGTGGATCACTACTTTATCCTCCGCAGTGTAATAAGCCTGTGGATCCAACGTGGAGATGTGGTTTTGTTCCCAGACGATTAGGGAAATATTGTGTCCAATGTCAATTATGATACGAGTATCAGAGCCTACATATGCAGTCGTTAAAACCCTGCCGCGTAAAAGATTGTCCGAATCTTTATACGGCGCCGTATCGTCATTAATGTCATCTTCAAGGCGGACTTTTTCAGGGCGTATGGATATCGAGACTTCTTGCCCTACTGCAAGATTTCCCTGTCCAACTCCCTTGATCTCCCGCGGGAAATCCAGTAATTCTACAGTAAGCAAATCCTCGTCGGTTTTTTTTACTCTCCCTTTCAGGAAATTAGTCTCGCCAATAAAATCAGCAACAAAACGGCAATTGGGGCGTTCGTAGATTTCAACCGGGGTACCGATCTGTAATACTTTACCTTGACTCATGACCGCAATACGATCGGACATTGTCAGAGCCTCTTCCTGGTCGTGGGTTACGTAGACGAATGTGATACCCACTTCTTTCTGGAGTGCTTTCAGTTCCAACTGCATTTCTTTTCGCAATTTCAAATCAAGCGCGCCAAGCGGTTCATCCAATAAAAGCACCGCAGGACGCTTGACAAGAGCTCGCGCCAGTGCTATGCGTTGTTGCTGGCCACCAGACAATTGTTTCGGTTTACGGCGGCCCATTCCAGACAGTTTCACCATTTCCAAGGCGTCCCTAACTCGATGTTCAATTTCTTTCTTGGGAACATGTTCCATTTCTAGGCCAAATGCCACGTTCTGAAAAACAGACATGTGTTGAAAGAGAGCATAACTTTGAAAGACAGTATTAACTGTGCGCAAATAAGGTGGGGTACGACCCATTGCTGTACCGTCAATGTAGATTTCTCCCTCGGTGGGCCATTCAAAACCCGCCATCATGCGCAGCGAGGTGGTTTTTCCACACCCCGAAGGCCCCAGCATGGAGAAGAATTCTCCGTGTTTTATCTGCAATGTTACGTGATTGACAGCCGCCACTTCGCCACCTTCGGGCGTCGGAAAAATCTTCACGACATCGCGCATCTCAACAGCAAATTCGTCCATTACAGACTCCCGCTTATGGTTTTTAGGGTATCTTCCAACCGATCCAGCACAGAATCAATCTGCTCGTAGGTGATAATGAGAGGCGGTTCTATGCGAACCGTCTGCGCGCTGATAAGCGTCCCAGCTACCAACACACCGCGTTGGAACAAGCCCGCCGCAACTTTATAGCCGATCTCCGGAGTCTGGAAGTGCATTCCAATAAGCAAGCCTTTCCCGGTGATCTCTTTATAAATATGCGGGTATTTCTCTGCCATAATTTTCAACTTGGGAATTAAATAATCACCTTTCTGGGCCGCTATTTCCCATAGCCGGTCTCGTAGTGTAATGTTGATGGCTGCGATTGCCGCCGAACAAGCCAACGCTCCACCGCCGGTCGTGGTGGTATGGATAAAAGGATTGGGATACATCATGCACTGCCAGATCTCTTCTGTAGAGCAGAAAGCGCTCAGAGGCATGACGCCTCCACCCAAGGATTTGGCAACAGACAGGATGTCAGGGACAACATCCCAATGGTCTACGCCCCACAGTTTCCCGGTCCGGCCGAGGCCCGTTTGAACCTCGTCAGCGATCAACAAAGTGCCGTAGTGTTTCGTCGCTTCCCGAATGCGCCGCCAGAAGTCATCGGGAGGTACAAGCGCGCCTGCCTCCCCCTGAATGGGTTCCATCAGCACGCCGGCCACCCCGATCCCAACCTTTTTGCAGGTCTCCAACTGGCGCTCTACTGCGTCAGCGTCTCCAAACGGCACGTGAAAGACCGGACCCCCATACAATACTCCAACCGGCTCACGGTAATCGGCTTTGCCCATCATGGAAAGCGATCCCATTGTCTTGCCATGAAAGGCTTTGAGAGCCACGATGAAAGCCGGTTTTTTTGTGTACATTTTTGCCAACTTTATGGCACCCTCGATGGATTCGGTGCCGCTGGCAGCGAAGAAACTGTATTTGATGTCTCCAGGGGTAATGAGCCCGAGTAAACGCGCCAGCACGCCGCGCAAGGGGTCAATCAATTCCTGGCTTGGCATCGGAGTCCGGAATGTCAACTGGTCACGGACGGCAGCGACTACTTCAGGGTGGCTCCAGCCAAGGTCCATCATCCCATACCCGCCGAGGCAGTCCAGATACTCACGGCCAAGCACATCGCGAAATATCGCGCCAGAACCAGTCCACTCCGTAGCAGCCCAATCGCCGGCCTCTGTCACCGATTTGCGGTAGTCCAACCAGCCCTTGTTGAAGTGCTCGATAAAATTGAATTTGGACTCCTCAATGATCTGCTTGCCTTCGTCTTCCGATACCTGGGGCGTGTGAAGGATATTCACCCATCGTTTTGAATAATCGAGAGCCTCTTCAAGATTCGTTGTCATAAATTCTCCGCATAAATTATGCTCGCATAGCCTGCAAAACACCTTCAACTAGATTAAAATTTCCTGGACCATTCCTTCGGCCAGCGCTCTACCACAACCTTCTTTTGGGTGAAGAATTCAACGGCATCTGTTCCCTGTCCATGCAAGTCGCCAAAGAAGGACTCACGCCAGCCGCTGAACGGGAAGAACGCCATGGGAGCCGCCACGCCGATGTTGATGCCGATATTCCCTGCATCCGCCTCATAACGGAAACGCCGCGCAATCGAACCACTGGAAGTGAAGAGGCTGGCCTGGTTGCCATACTGCCCGCCGTTGACCAGGGATAGGGCGTCGTCCACGGTGTTGACATGCATAAGCCCCAACACCGGGCCAAAGATTTCCGTACGCGCCGCTTCCGAGTCAGACTTCAGGTTGGCAAGTATCGTCGGGCGGACAAACGCGCCTTTCTCGTATCCCTTGATAACCGTGTTGCGCCCGTCCACGCAGACAGTCGCGCCTTCGGACGCGGCGCGCCCGATGATCTGCTCCACCCGGTTTTTCGATGAAGGGCTGATGACCGGCCCCATCTGCACCCCGGCGTCCAACCCGTAACCCACCACGCGGTTCTGGGCGGCGTCGCACATCATTTCGGTGAATTCGTCCCGCGCCTCACCCACCGTCACCGCCCAGGAGACCGCCAGGCAGCGCTGACCGGCGCAACCGAAGGCCGAATCGGCCACGATCTTGGTCGCCATTTCCATGTCCGCGTCGGGGAGGATGAGCACCGGGTTCTTCGCTCCACCCTGCGCCTGGACGCGCTTCCCGTTCGCCGCGGCGCGGGAATAAATATATTTCGCCACCGCAGATGAACCGACGAAAGTGATGCCGCGGATGACCGGGTGGTCGAGGATGGCATCCACGGCTTCCTTGCCACCATTGACCAGGTTGATGACACCCTTCGGCAGGCCGAGTTCGTGGATCAACTTGAAGATGACCTGCATGGTCATCGGCACTTTTTCGGAAGGCTTGATGATGTAAGTGTTGCCGCAGGCAATCGCATACGGCAGGTACCAGAACGGGATCATGCCGGGGAAGTTGAACGGGCAGATGGTGGCACAGACGCCCAGCGGTTGGCGGATCATTAATTCGTCAATACCGGGGGCAATGTCCTCAGCAAGCTCGCCTTTCATCATCATCGGGATGCCGCCCGCCACTTCCACGTTCTCGATGGCGCGCCGCATTTCAGCCTTGGACTCCTCGTAGGTCTTGCCGCATTCCATCGTGATGGTACGCGAGATCTCGTCGAGGTGCTCCTCCATCAGGAATTTGAGTTTGAAGAGATACTGGACGCGATCCTGAGCCGGGATGCGGCGCCACGCAGGGTAGGCTTCCGCCGCGGCACGCGCGGCAGTTTCCAGGTCTGCGGGGCTGCACAAGGGGGTACGGGCAAGCACCTCGCCGGTGGCCGGGTTGGCCACATCCAGATATTCCTTGACCTTCGGTTCGATCCACGCGCCGTTGATATAGTTCAAGATCTTCATCATACAATCGCCTTATCGGTGGTTGCCGCCAGCGCACTCTCGATGATCGCCAGGCCTTCGTCCAACTGCTCGCTGGTGATGCACAACGGAGGGACAACGAAAACAATGCTGCCCATGTTGTTCGCCATGATAAAAGTGAAGAGACCTTTTTCGCGCAGGAACTTGCCCAGTTCAGCCATTTTCGCCGCCGGGAGGATTTCCTTCGTCTCGCGGTTGGCAACAAGTTCGATGGCCGAGAAGAGGCCGATGTAGCGTACATCGCCAACCGAAGCGTGGCGGGACTTGATACCTTCCAGCGCCTCCCCGAGGTGTTTTCCTACTCTGGCAGCATTCCCGATCAGCCCATCCTCGTCATAGGCTTCGATAGTCGCCAGGGCTGCGGCGCACGCCAAGGCGTGACCGTTGTAGGTCAGACCGGCATACAGGTATTTGTCGTCGAAGAATTTGGCAATCGGTTCCGAGACGATGACCGCTCCCAGCGGGACATAACCGCTGGTGATGCCTTTGGCCGTGGTAATCATATCGGGGGTGACGCCCCAGTTATCCACCGCGAACCATTTCCCGGTCCGGCCCCAACCGCTCATGACTTCGTCAGAAATGAGCAGGATGCCAAACTTGTCGCAGATCTGGCGGACGCGCGGCCAGTAGTCGTCCGGCGGGATAATCAACCCGTTGGAACCGACCACGCCTTCCATGATGATGGCGGCAATTTTATCGGGGCCTTCGTACTTGATGACTTCTTCCACGTGAGAAATGCACTCACGTTTGCAGGATTCCTTTTTCTGCCCAAACGGACAGCGGTAACAAAATGGATCGAGAAAATGTACGCCGCCCGGCATGGCCGGTTCAACCGCGAGGCGGCGATAATCGCCGGTCAGGGCGATGGAGCCGTGGGTCGCGCCGTGGTAGGAGCGGTAGCGCGCCATGATCTTGTGGCGGCCGGTATAGAAGCGGGCAATCTTGATTGCATTCTCGTTGGCTTCCGCCCCGCCGAGGGTGAAAAAAGTTTTCTTGAGATTGCCGGGTGTCACTTCGGCCAGTTTCTTGCCGAGAAGGCCACGCACATTGGTGGCGTTGCCTGGATGGACGAAGCACAGTTTGGCCGCCTGTTCCTGGATGGCCTTCACCACTTTGGGGTGCTGGTGGCCGATATTGGTATTCATCAACTGCGAGGAAAAGTCGTAGTAACGCTTTCCATCTGTGTCCCAGAAAAAGATTCCTTCAGCCTTTTCAACCGGGATGGGATTGACCTGCCCCTGGACAGACCAGGAGAAGAAGGTGTATTCCCGGTTCATCCGAATGATTTCTTGCGATGCTAGCTTGGACAAAGCAACCTCCGAATGAAAACGTGCAGGTCACGTTAAGCGTGACCTATACAGAATTTACCGTTTTACAGTCTTGACAGCCTCGCGGAAGATTGTCAGGGTATCGTCAATTTCCTTCTCGCCATGGGCATAACATAGGAACCAGGGTTCGCGCGGGTCGTAATCTGGCATTACGCCGCGCTCCATGAGCGCCTCGGCCAATGCCAGATAATGTTCTTTGTCGCTCGCATTCCACGAACGCTGGTCGCTGACCTCCTCCACACCAATGGCGTAGGAGAACATAGCAGGGTAGCCATTCATACAATATGGAATACCTTGTTCTTCAAATATTTTTCCTATCCCGCCCATGAGCCGCCTGCCAAGTGTTTCGATGGTTTTAATCACCGGTTCACGTTGAAGAATTGTCAGCGTGGCCCAGGCCGCAGCTACGCCAGGCTTGTTGTTCGTAAAGGTGCCGCCCTGGGCAACGCCGTGCCCGATGATGGACATGATCTCTTTCCTGCCGCCGAAGGCTGCCAACGGGTAACCATTGGCTAATGCCTTGGCATACGTGGTCAGGTCCGGTTTGATGCGGTAGTATTCCTGTGCGCCGCCATTGGCAATACGGAAGCCGGTTTTGACCTCATCCAGAATCATAACGATGCCATACTTGTTACACTGCTTGCGTATAAATTGCAGGAAATTTTTCTGCGGCAGAATGGCCCCGCAATTCCCCATACAAGGTTCGACAATGATGGCCGCCACCTGTTCACCTATGCTTTTCAAGGTTCGTTCCAGAATATCTGGTGCATTGAATGGCAAGGTGACGACCATTTGATTCAACGAACGCGGGATGCCGGAACTGGACGGGACCGGGATCGGGTTGCGTGGATTCCCGTAGGCTTCCACCGGGGCATAGGTGGACCAAAGCGTGTAATCCTGGAAGCCGTGGTACATCCCCTCGAATTTGATGATACGCTCGCGGCCGATGTAAGCACGCGCCACGCGGATGGCGTGCATGGTGGCCTCGGTACCGGAGCAAGCAAAGCGTACCATATCCAACCCCGGGCATAATTTCACCATTTTCTCGGCGACCTCGATCTCTAATTCGTAGGTCATGGCGGCGAGGATGCCCTGTTCGATTTCGCTCGTCACCTTGTCGTTAACTTCATCCCACGCATGGCCAAGGATGATGGGCCCGAAAGCCATGCGATAGTCAATATATTTGTGGCCGTCCACATCCCAGAGATAGGCGCCTTTTGCCTTTTGTATATAAGGTGTGATGCCATCCCCCCAGAAACGGAAATTCGAATTGACTCCCAGAGGCAAAACTTTCCAGGCGCGCTTTTGCAATGCATTGCTCTTCGGCATTGGGGCGTTCATTGTCATCTTCTCCATGCTCACTTGGTTTGTTGGCCGTCGCCGGGTTTCACCAGGCGACGGGGAATGCGCCATTGGTAAACATCTTTGACAACCACCGGGACGATGGAGGTCGTTGTTTTGCGCACACCTGGAAGTTTTCCAATCACTTCAGTTACAAACTGATAAATCTCTGCGGTATCCCTGGCAACCAATTGCAAAGAAACATCCGTTTCCCCAATCGAGCAGGCTACATAAGTTACATGATCGTATTTTGCTACTTTCTCGGCCACGTCTTTGATTGCATCTGACTCGACTTCCAGGACTACATCGGCGCGCGTAGTCAGGCCAAATGCCAAAGTATTGACAACTGGCCAGATTTGAATGACCCCTTCTTTTACCATCCTGTCAATGCGATAACGGACCACGCGCTCGGTGGTTTCTCCCCCTACCCGGCGGGCGATGACAGCAGCCGGCATGCGGCCATCTTCCATCAATAGTTCGACAATCCGGGCATCAAGTATGTCGGGTTCGTACATAAATTTCCTGATATTTGGCAATTTCCGACTGAATTATTAACTCAGTTTACCGATTACGCCGTAAAAATAAAAGTGTCGTTTGTCATACTCGTGGTTATGACAGCAGGAGAGCGAACGGGTATAATCAGGCTATGTCCTCGCTTTCTCCTCTCGTCATTGGCATCGCCGGCGGCTCCGGGTCCGGAAAGACGACAGTCGCCCAGACCATCCTCCAGCGCGTCGGCCCGGACCGGATCGCTTTCCTCCAGCACGATTCCTATTACAAAAACCTGGGCGGGTTGCCGCCCAACCAGCGCGCCGAAGTCAACTTCGACCATCCCGATTCTCTCGAATCAGAATTGCTGGGTGAGCACGTCCGCCAACTGCGCGATGGGCACGCCGTCCAGGTGCCAATCTACGATTTCTCCACCCACAGCCGCACCGACCGCACCTTCACGGTCCAGCCGCGCCGGGTGATCCTCGTGGAGGGGATTCTGATTTTTGCCGAGAAAGCCCTGCGCGATATTTTCGATGTCAAGATTTTCGTGGACACCGACTCTGATCTCCGTTTCATCCGTCGCCTGCAACGTGATATTTCCGAACGCGGTCGGACGACTGAATCAGTCATCAAACAGTACATGACCACTGTCCGCCCGATGCACCTGGAATTTGTCGAACCCTCCAAGCGTTACGCAGATATCATCATCCCTGAAGGCGGGTTCAACGAAGCCGCCCTGGACATGGTGGTGGCAAGGATCGAGGCATTATTGTAAGGGCGACCTTTATGGTCGCCCTTTGTATTCGCGGGCAGGCACACAGGCCGTCCCTAAAATTCTCCTAGAAAGGATTGTTGATTATGAAACAGTGGAACAAACCGCCCGAAATGAAGATTGATCCGAAAAAGAAATACACCGCCACGATGAAGACAGACAAAGGCGACATTTTGCTCGAACTCTTCGCGGACAAGACTCCAGCCACAGTCAACAATTTCATTTTTCTGGCACGCGAGGGATTTTATGACGGAGTCATCTTCCACCGGGTGATTGCCGACTTTATGGCCCAGTGCGGCGACCCTACCGGGAAAGGCTCCGGCGGCCCCGGTTATCGCTTCGCAGACGAATTCCACCCGTCGCTGAAGCACGATAAGCCCGGGATTCTTTCGATGGCAAATGCGGGTCCAGGTACAAACGGCAGCCAGTTCTTCATCACCCTCGTCCCCACCCCCCATCTGGACAATCGCCACAGCGTCTTCGGGCAGGTTATCGGCGGCATGGACGTACTGCTTTCCATCCCACCGCGCCACCTCCCGCCAAAGAAAAGCCCAAACCCATCACCACCCTCCTGCGTATTCTTGCACTCCTGGCGGTAGTGGGGATTACCGCGGGTGGGTACTTGTTCCATGACCAAGTGGAAAAGTTTGCCGGTTTTGGTTATCCGGGCATCTTCATCATCGTGCTCATCTCCTATGCCACCATCCTGGTTCCTGTGCCGGGATTGGCCATCGTCTTTGCCATGAGCGGCGTACTCCACCCGCTCGGAGTCGCGCTGGCCGCCGCGGCCGGAGGAGCGGTAGGCGAACTCTCCGGATACCTGGCCGGCTTTAGCGGACGGGCGGTTATCGAAAACTGGAAGCGTTACGAGAAGATTACCGCCTGGGTACGCAAATATGGCGGACCTGCCATTCTGGTGCTGGCCGCCCTCCCCAACCCGTTCTTCGACGTGGTCGGGGTGGCCGCCGGAGTGCTCAAAATGCCTATCTACAAATTCTTTCTATGGGTCCTGCCAGGACAGGTTATAAAAATGTTATATATTGCCTATGCCGGTTCGCTCTCGCTGGAGTGGATCTTTCAGTAGAGAGAATTTTTCAAATGGAGTAGCCCATGTCCTCTTACACTGAAATTGACGCCTATCTCGAATCCCATCTCGATGACTCCCTCGCCGAACTCTCCCGGTTTGTAGCGCAGCCCTCCGTGGGCGCGCAGAACTGGGGCATGCAGGAATGCGCCGCGCTGGTGGCCGATATGCTCAACGCGCGCGGCTTCAGCGCTGAAATTATGCCCACCCCCGGTGCGCCAGTCGTCTTTGGCGAGCGCAGGGGAAAAAGCGACAAGATTCTTCTGTTCTACTGTCACTATGATGTGCAACCTGCCGAACCGCTCGATTTGTGGGAAACCCCGCCCTTCGAGCCCTCGCTCCGGGAGGGCAAACTCTACGGGCGCGGCGTCAGCGACGACAAAGGTCATCTCGCCGCCCGTTTATTCGCTGTGGACGCGCTGCTTGCCAAACTCGGAGAGCTTCCCTGCCATGTCAAATTAATTGTCGAAGGC
>JACQYE010000084.1 GCA_016208355.1 Chloroflexota bacterium
CAAACAAATGGAAGGAGATTCTCATGAACCAAGGTAAGAGCGCCACCGCGATCGGCAAGACGTCCAAGGCTTTCACGGACGAGGAACGAGCCGCAATGAAGGAGCGCGCCCGAGAGTTGAAGGCGGGAGCGCGCGCGGACAAAGACAAGGCGGAAGGGGAAAGCGCCGTGATCGCGAAGATCGCCGAGATGCAGGAACCGGATCGCGCCATGGGCAAGCGGCTCCATGCTATCATCAATGCCAGCGCGCCAGCCCTCTCGCCGAGACTCTGGTACGGGATGCCCGCGTATGCCAAGGACGGGAAGGTAGTCTGCTTCTTCCAAAGCGCTCAGAAGTTCAACACAAGGTACGCGACGTTCGGCTTCAGCGACGCGGCGAACCTCGACGAAGGCGCCATGTGGCCGACCTCCTTCGCTCTGAAGGGGTTGACCACCGCCGAAGAGGCAAAGATTGGCGCGCTTGTGAAGAAAGCGGTGAGTTGAGGACTGATCTCGCCACTGGCCCCCACTCTAGACCGGATCGTCGGTCGGGATGAGGCATTCCCGCGTGAAGAGAACGCGCACCATCGTGCGCCGAACTACAAAAGGCGTAATAAAAAAAATTTAACCGCCCACCGACTCCACCTGACCACTAGGCCTCGTTCCTCTTGACGAGGCACTTTCTTTGTCTTACAATAATTTAGGTAAGACTAAATTATTCTTTAGCCTATGTCTGAACCCCTGACCCAGAATATCCAGGATTACCTGAAGGCCATCTATGGCCTGACCAGCGAAGGCGGGGAAGCCTCCACCACCGCTCTGGCGGCGCGGCTGGGCATCGCCCCGGCCTCCGTGACCGGGATGGTGCAAAAACTGGCCGCGCTCCAGCCGCCACTGGTGATTTACCAGAAGCACCAGGGGGCGCTTCTTACGCCCGAGGGCGAACGCGCCGCCCTGGAAGTGCTGCGCCACCACCGCCTGATCGAAGCCTGGCTGGTCGAGAGCCTGGGCTACTCGTGGGATGCCGTCCATGAGGAAGCTTGCAAACTGGAACACGTCATCTCCGAGGAGTTCGAGACGCGCATCGCCGCGGCGCTCGGGCACCCGGTCCGCGACCCGCACGGGGCGCCGATCCCCTCGGCAGCGTTGGTCATGCCGTCCACAAACGATGTTCCCTTGAGCAGCCTGCGCGGCGGGGAAAAGGCCGTCGTCCGCCGGGTGCGCTGCGAAGATGCCCCTCTTCTCCGTCACCTGGAAAGCCTGGGGCTGGTGCCGGGGGCAATTCTGGGGGTCAGCGACTTCTCCCCTTACGATGACAACCTGACCCTGAAGATCGGTTCCCGGAAACCGGTGGTGCTGGGCGCATCGGTCACCCGGAACGTTTTTGTCGAGATGATGGGATAAGGAAACATGGACGCGTGAATCCCGTCATCAACATTCTACTCCTCAGCCTGCTCGCCAGCCTGGGCACCGGCCTGGGTGGATTGATCGCCGTCATCCGCAGACCGGGCAGGCGCACTTTTGGCTTCCTGATGGGCGTCACCGCCGGAGTGATGATCTCCCTGTCGTTCCTCGAACTGGTCAACGAAGCGTGGGAAATGGCCGGGTATGTTACCGCCACGGTCGGGTTCGCGCTGGGAGCGCTTTTCATGTTCGCCATTGACGTGCTGACTCCCCATGTCCGCTTCGGGGAGGCGGAAGTCAAACGGGAACCGCGCGTCCCGTTCTCACCGGACCCTGAACCCGCCATCACCCTACACGGTCACCGCCACCGCCGGAGATGGTTCCGCAACGTCCCCGGACCGGTGGACCGGCGTCTGCTCAAGACGGGAGTACTCGTGGCGATTGGCATTGCCATCCACAACGCCCCGGAGGGGATCGCGGTCGGCGCGGGCTACATGCGTGCCCCGGAATTCGGTATATTCATCGCGATAGCCATCACCCTGCACAACATCCCGGAGGGGATCGCCACCGCCCTGCCCTTGTGCAAGAGCGGCGTCTCCCGCTGGGACGCATTCCGCACCGCCCTGCTCTCCGGCCTGACCGAACCGCTGGGGGCGCTGCTGGCCGCCCTGTTCCTGTCCACATTCACAAACCTGGTGCCCGGCGCGCTGGCTTTCGCCGGGGGTGTGATGACCTTCATCACTCTCGACGAACTCATTCCGATGGCGCGCGAGCACGGTCACCAGCACATGACCGCGTTGGGAATCATCGCTGGGGCAATCTTTGTCTTTCTCTTATCCGGTATCTTTGGCGTCTGACTTGATAATAATCATCCATCTCTTTTATAAGAACTCTGGAGGTATATATGTCTTTTGAATGGTTCATAAATCTCAATCCCATCGTCCAGGCTCTGCTGGGCACACTTTTCACCTGGGGCGTGACCGCGGTGGGCGCGGCGATGGTCTTTTTCTTCAAAAGCATTAACCGCAAAGTACTCGACAGCATGCTCGGTTTTGCCGCCGGCGTGATGATTGCAGCCAGTTTTTGGTCACTGCTCGCCCCGGCAATTTCCATGGCCGAGGAGTCCAGCAATCTCCCTGCCTGGCTGCCAGCCGTGATCGGCTTCCTGCTGGGCGGGGTCTTCCTGTGGGGCGTAGACAGAATCCTCCCGCACCTGCACCTGGGTTTCCCCACCAGCGAGGCGGAAGGCATCAAGACCTCCTGGCAAAGAAGCATCCTGCTGGTGCTGGCCATTACCCTGCACAATATCCCGGAAGGGCTGGCAGTGGGCGTCGCGTTTGGGGCAGTCGCGGCAGGCATCCCGTCCGCGGCGCTGGCTGGGGCGGTGGCGCTGGCCATCGGCATCGGCCTGCAAAACTTCCCCGAAGGCGCCGCCGTCTCGATCCCATTACGCCGCGAAGGGATGAGCCGCCCGAAGAGTTTCTGGTACGGGCAGGCCTCCGGCTTTGTCGAACCGATTGCCGGCGTGCTGGGCGCGGCAGCGGTACTGGCAATGCGCCCCATCCTGCCGTATGCGCTGGCGTTCGCCGCCGGCGCGATGATCTACGTGGTGGTGGAGGAACTCATTCCCGAATCGCAGTCCGGCAAGGACACGCATTTCTCCACCTTTGGAGCGATGCTCGGTTTTGCCATTATGATGCTGCTTGACGTGGCACTGGGGTAGGCATATCAAAAAGGTGCGTCGCTCTTTATGCAGCGACGCACCTGTTTTTGGGTGGGAATCTAATGGACTGATAAATAACCAGAAATCACCCCATCGTAATGCGCGGTGGACTGGAAGCCTTTGACTGCCAGTCGTTTCCGCAGTTCAGCAGATACCCTGCCCGAGTGCAGCGCCGCCTGGACCTCGGGATAGTCCGCCGGGTCGCAGACCAGGGTCACACGCTCATGATTTTTCGCCGCTGCCCGGATGAGGGTCACGCCGCCGATATCTATGTTCTCGATGACTTCAACGTAGGTCACATTCGGTTTGGCAATCGTCTGCTCGAAGGGATACAGGTTGACTACCACCAGGTCAATGTAGTCCCAGCCCAGGCTGAGCAGTTGACGGTGATCCGCCTCGGTGGGACGCGCCAGCAGCCCGCCGTGGATGGCCGGGTGCAGGGTCTTGACCCGCCCTCCGAGGATTTCCGGCGACTTGGTGTACTCGGCCACTTCGGTGACGGGGATGTTATTCTCCCGCAACAATTTCGCCGTCCCGCCGGAAGCGAGCAGGTCCCAACCGATGTCAGCGAGGCCGCGGGCAAAGCCAACGATGCCGGTTTTATCGTGAACAGAGAGAATGGCTTTTGGCATAAATGCTCCTTCCATTTTTCACCACAAAGGGCACGAGGGTCACAAAGGTTTTCCTTCGTGCTCCTTGGTGTCCGCCTGCCCCCGGTTTATGGGGGTTGTGTTCAGGACGGTTTTTATAGTTCTTACAAGCAACTCGTGCTCCAATTTGTGCACACGATTCTCAAACTGCTCTATCGACTCCCCTGACTGAAAACAGATTTCTTCAAACCCCAGCACCGGCCCGACATCCACTCCCTCGTCTGGGACGAGGTGCACCATCACGCCGGTTTTCTCGATCTCGCCATTTTGCCATGCTTCGTAGGCGCGCTCGATGGCGTGCGTGCCGGGAAACGTACCGGGCAGGGCCGGGTGCAGGTTAATGACCCGGTCCGGGAAGCGGTCCAGGAAGGCCGAAGTCAGGATGCGCATCCAGCCTGCCAGCACGACCCAGTCCGGCCGGTACGCGGCGACCGTTTCGGCTAGTCCGGCGTCATAGGCTCGGCGATCCTGTTCCTTGGATTTCTCCAATACAACCGCCGGGACACCCGCCTGCCGCGCCCGTTCCAGTCCATAGGCGTCGGACTTGTTGGAAATGACCGCCGCCACGGTAGCAGGCAGTTCGCCCGAGGCGCAAGCGTCGAGGATGGCTTTCAGATTCGAACCAGTGCCTGAAATCAAAACAACAAGTTTAGGGAGGTCAGATTGAGGCATATAACAAACAAAACGTTATTCGGCAAACGAATACCGGTTCACGAATTACGATTAACAATCAATGGTGAAACAACCGCACCCCTGAAAACACCATCGCCATACCATACTCATCACAGGCCCGGACGACCGCGTCGTCGCGATTCGAACCGCCGGGTTGCAGCACGTATTTCACGCCGCTTTGAGCGGCGCGGTCAATCGAATCGCGGAACGGGAAGAACGCGTCCGAGCCAAGCACCACGCCAGTCATGTTATCCAGCCAGGTGCGTTTCTCTTCGGAGGTGAGTTGCGCGGGGACTTTGGTGAACACATTACCCCAGGTGGCTTTCTCGGCCTCGGTCACGTCGGGTTGGAGGAACTGGTCGGTGGCGTTATCCTTATCGGGGCGTTTAATGGCTTCCCGGAACGGGAGGGACAAAACGCGCGGGTGCTGGCGCAGCCGCCAGAGGTCCGCTTTCGTGCCGGCCAGCCGCGTGCAGTGGATGCGGGACTGTGGGCCCGCCCCCACGCCAATCACCTGTCCATCCAGCACAAAACAGACCGAATTCGACTGGGTGTACTTGAGCGTGATCCAGGCCACCACCATGTCGCGGATAGCGGACTCGGGCAGTTCCTTTTTCTGGGTGACGATATTTTTGAAATCATCGCGAGTGACCGGACGGTCGTTTCGGCGTTGCTCGAATGTGATGCCGAAGACTTCGCGGCGCTCCATCGCCTCGGGTTCGTAGACCGGATCCATCCGCAAGACCACGTACTTGCCTTCTTTTTTCTTGCGCAAAATCTCCAGCGCCTCCGGCTCATAGGCCGGGGCGATGACCCCGTCCGAGACCTCGCGCCCCAGCAGTTTCGCCGTGGGCAGGTCTACCGTGTCCGAGAGCGCGGCCCAATCGCCGAAGGACGACATCCGGTCCACGCCGCGGGCGCGGGCGTAGGCCTCGGCCAGGGGCGAGAGGTCCCGCCCTGCCACGGCATAGATTTCTTTCAGCGTATCGTTCAGCGGCACAGCCGCCACCGCCACTCCGGACGGACTGACGTGCTTGAACGAGGCCGCCGCCGGGAAACCGAGCGCCGCCTTGAGTTCGCGCACCAACTGCCAGGAGTTGAGCGCGTCCAGCAGGTTGATGTAGCCCGGGGCGCTGTTGAGCACCTCCAGAGGCAGGTCGCCGCCGCTCATGAAAACCCGCGCCGGGGTCTGGTGCGGGTTACAACCGTATCGCAAGGTGATTTCTTTCGCCATCAAAAACTCCTATTTGAGAATAACTTTTCTGCTTCCAGCGACCAGTTCTCCAATGACCCAGGTCTCCTCAGGGATGGACCTCTGGAATGTCTTCACATATTTTTTGTCCACGATGACGACCATGCCGACACCCATCTTGAAGACGCGGTACATCTCCTCGACCGAGATCCCGCCGCGCTGCTGGATGAGCCGGAACAACGCCGGAACCTGCCAACTGTCCGCGCGGATGACGGCGTCCACGCCGGCGGGCAGGACGCGCGGGATGTTTTCGATGAATCCGCCGCCGGTCAAATGCGCCAGGGCTTTGACCAGTTTCAGGTGCGGGTAGAGCACATTTAGATATGACCGGTGTGGGATCAGCAGCGCGTCCGCCAGGGGAATACCCAGTTCGGGGAAAACCGTTTCGAGAGGGACGCCCTCGAACACCTTGCGGATGAGCGAGTAGCCGTTGGTGTGCGGCCCGGACGAGGCCAGGCCGAGGATCACGTCACCCGGCCCGAGGTCCGGCTCCGGGCGGATGCGGCCGCGCTCGACCACGCCAACAATCGTCCCGGCCACGTCGAACTCTCCGTCCGCGTACACGCCCGGCATTTCCGCCGTCTCGCCCCCCAGCAGGGATATCCCGGCCTCGGTGCAGGCTTCGGCAATGCCGGTCACCACGTCGGCAGTGATCTCGGGGGTCAGTTTCGAGGTGGCGAAGTAGTCCAGGAAGAACAGCGGACGGGCGCCCTGCACGAGGATGTCGTTGATGCAGTGGTTGACGATGTCGTGCCCGATGGAGCGGTAGCGACCGGCAGCTGCAGCGAGCTTGACCTTCGTCCCGACTCCGTCGGTGGAGGCGACCAGCACCGGGGATCTCATCCCTTTGATGGCCGCCGCGTCGAACAAGCCGCCGAAGGACCCGATGCCTGCCAGCACCGCCGGGGAATAGGTGGCCTGCACAGCGGACTTCAACAACTCTACAGTGCGGGCGCCAGCTTCGATGGAAACGCCCGCCTCGGCATAGGCTGACTTGGCAAAGGCGCGCCGGGCAATATCGCGCCGAAACTGCATCCCCTCGAACGAGATTTTATCCACCACCGAATAGACGCGCTTCACCGCCGCTTCTAGCGACTCGTCCCAGGCCGTGACGCCAAGCACGCGTCCGCCCGCAGTGACAATTTTGCCGCCTACCTGGCGCGTCCCGGCATGGAAGCAGGTCCCGTGCTCGAACTTGTCACGCGAACCGCGCACCAGCTTGCCGTAGACCAGTTTGCCGGGATAACCCTCGGAGGCCAGCATCACGCAGACCGCCGCGCCGCTTTTCCAGCGGATCTCCACGTCTGCAAGATGGCCGTCCGCGCAGGCCTCGGCAATTCTGACCAGGTCCGTTTCGAGCAGCGGCAGGACCGCCTCAGTTTCCGGGTCGCCGAAGCGGCAGTTGAACTCCAGCACCTGCGGCCCGCTGGCGGTCAACATCAGCCCGGCGTACAGCACACCGACGAAGAGCGCGCCCTTCTCCCGCAGTCCGTCCACGGTTGGCTGCAAAACCCTTTCGAAGATCTCCTTTACCCGTTCCGGTGAGCAGGCCGGTGCCGGGGCATAGGCGCCCATCCCGCCTGTATTGGGGCCGTGGTCGCCGTCCAGCAGGCGTTTGTGGTCCTGCGCCGGGAGCATCGGGACCACCGTCCGGCCATCGGTGAAGGCCATCAGCGAGACTTCCGATCCGCTCAAGCGCTCCTCGATGACCACTTCGTCCCCGGCCGCTCCGAAATGACGCTTGATCATGACCATCTCCAGCGCGGCCAAGGTCTCGGCTTTCGTCTCAGGCAGAATGACACCCTTGCCGGCTGCCAGTCCAGAGGCTTTGATGACCACCGGGTAATCCACCTGTTCAAGATAATGCACCGCTTCGGTATGATTCTTGAAGACCGCGTAACGCGCCGTTGGGATGCCGTGCTGCAGCATGAATTGTTTGGCAAAAGACTTGGACGACTCGATGCGCGCCGCCTCCATGCGCGGACCGAAACAGCGGATCCCCGCGGCAGAGAGCGAGTCCACGATCCCGGCGGCGAGCGGCGACTCCGGCCCGACGATAACCAGGTCAACATGCTTCTCGCGGCAAAATGCAGCCACGGCATCGTGGTCGTCAATAGAAATATCGGTGATATTTTCGCCGAGTGCAGCCGTACCCGGATTGCCGGGCAGGATGTAAAGTTTGCTCAACTTTGGCGATTGGGACAATTTCCACGCAATGGCATGTTCCCGCCCGCCCGAGCCGATGAGGAGGATATTCATAAGTTTACTTGATACCCTTTTCAAAGCCGGTCTTGGTTGTTTCCACATCCACCGGAAGCGGATACTCACCCGTAAAACACGCCCGGCAGTACCCGTCTGCACTTTCCACAGCCCTCATCATACCATCGAGTGACAGGTATGCCAGGCTGTCCGCCCGGACATGCTTGCGGATCTCCTCCACTGTCCGCTGGTGGGCAATCAGGTCAGCGCGCGTTCCTATGTCCACGCCCATAAAACACGGATGGGTGATGGGCGGGCAGGTGATGCGCACGTGGACTTCGTCCGCGCCGGCATCTTTCAGCAATTTGACGAGCGGGCCGGTGGTATTGCCGCGCACGATGGAGTCGTCAATCATGACCACGCGCTTGTTCAGTACGTTCTCGTTAATGACATTGAATTTCAAGGCCACGCCGCGCTTGCGCAGCGAGTCGGTTGGCTCGATGAACGTCCGCCCAACGTAGCGGTTCTTGACGAAGCCATCGTTGTACGGGAGGCCCGACTCCGCTGCGTAGCCGATCGCCGCCGGGACGGACGAGTCTGGTACCGGGATGACCACGTCCGCCTCAGCGGGGCATTCCCGCGCCAACTCGCGTCCCAGGTTTTGCCGCACCTGGTGGACGCTCTTCCCGCCCCAGACCGCGTCCGGGCGGGAGAAGTAGATCATCTCGAAGACGCAACGCGCCAGCGGTTGCATAGGCTGGATGGCCTGTGTCACTACGAGAGCCTTGTTGGACAGAGTCACAATCTCGCCGGGCTTCACTTCCCGGATGGCGCGGCAGCCCAGGGTCCGCAGCGCACCGGTCTCGGAGGCGGCCGCGTAGCCTCCACCTGGCAGCAGTCCCACACTCAACGGGCGGAAGCCCCACGGGTCGCGCACTGCGTAGACACAGTCACGTGTCAACAGCACCAACGAGTAGGCCCCCTGCCAGCGTTCCATCGCATGTTTGATGCGCTCCTCCCAGGCCGCGCCGCCGTTGCGGGCCAGCATCATCGTCATCACCTCGCTGTCCGACGAGGAGGTCATCCCCACACCCTGCTCCAGCAGTTCCTCCCGCAGGGCGGCCGAGTTGACCAGGTTGCCGTTGTGCGCCAGCGCCAGCGGCCCGTGGACGGTCTCGATCATGAAAGGCTGGGCGTTGCGCGCCGACGACGACCCGGTGGTCGAGTAACGCGTGTGGCCGATGGCAAAGTGCCCCCTGAGTTCGTCGAGTGTGCTCTGCCGGAACACCTGCGACACCAAACCGACATTCTTGTAGATGGACATGCCCTGACCATCGGCCACGGCAATGCCCGCCGCCTCCTGCCCGCGGTGCTGGAGGGCGAACAAGCCGAAGAAAGCCATGCGCGCCACGTCCTCGTTCGGGGCAAAGACACCGATTACGCCGCATTCTTCGCGGGGCTGGTCATCGTAGACAGGATTCATTGGAGCAACTGGTCGTCCTGCAGGATCTTTTCGGCGGCCCGTTTCCGGGACCCGGCAACTGCCGCGCGTACCCCGGTATTCACCAGGCCGAGAATTTTCGCCGCCAACAATGCCGCATTGGCCGGTTCCAACAAGACGGCCGGCGCGATCCCTGACGGCATCCGCAGGGACGAGTACACGTCCGCCCCGCCGAATGCCTCCGAGGGAGGCGGGCAGGCGATGACCGGAGCGTCCACTGCCCCATCGGTGAACCCGCTCAAGGCGTTGCTCCGCCCGGCGACGGTGATGTACACCTTTGGGCGCGGGTTTGACTCATATTCCTGCAAAATGGCGAGAGCATGCTCAGGTGTTTTATGCGCCGACGCCATCCGCAGGGCGGTTTCCAGCCCATAGCCTTTGCAGGCCTCGGAAATTTTCTGGCAATGTTCCAGGTCAGACTTGGACCCCATCAGGATAACAACGAGCGGTTTCTTCATAAGGTTTTCTTGTGTTAGTCGTTAATAATATTGGCTACGCGCAAATTTTCGATCAAGCGCGGCTCGACCGGGTACGCACCCGGCGCAAATGCCTGCCCGGTCAGCATTTCGTAGATGGCGATGTAACGCTGACTGGCTGCCACCCATAGATCGTCAGGCATCGTCGGGATGTCGCCGTCGCCGCGGTAACCTTTCTTAGCGTAGGCCATACGGACGAACTCCTTGTCGAAGTTTTCGGGTTCCTCCCCTGCCGCGAAGCGGGCGGCGTAGGTATCCGCCTTCCAGAAGCGGGAGGAGTCGGGAGTATGGACTTCGTCAATCAGCATAACCGTCCCGTCCGGGGCGCGGCCGAACTCATATTTGGTATCCACAAGGATAAGACCGGCTTCCTTCGCGACCTGCTGTCCGCGCTCGAAGATTGCCAGCGCGGCAGACTGGATCTGCGCCCAGGCGGCGGCGTCGAGATAGCCTTTGTCCACCACTTCGGCGCAGGACAGGCGCTCGTCATGACCGGTCGCGCCGCCCTTGGTGGTGGGCGTGATGATCGGCTCGGGCAGGGCTGCGTTCTTGCGCAGTTCCTCCGGGAAGTGGTGGCCGTAAATCTCACGTTCGCCGAGCGAGTAGCGATACCACAGGGCGGTGGAGGTCACGCCGGTAATGTAGCCGCGTACGATGACTTCCACCGGGAACGGCTGGACTTCGGTCACGATGGCGGCGTTGGGGTCAGGGATGGAGACCAGGTGAGTGGGGATCAGGTCGCGGGTCTGGTCGAACCACCAGGCGGCGAGTTGGTTCAGCACCTGCCCCTTATACGGGACGCGGGCCAGGACGCGATCGAAGGCTGACAACCGATCGGTGGTGACGATCAGTCGTTTCCCATCCGGCAGGGGATACCAGTCGCGGACCTTGCCGCTGGTCTTGCCAGGAAGGGGCAGCTTTGTGCCATCGAGGGCGAAGGGAAGAAGTTTGAGCAATTCGTCGCTAGAAATCATAGCGCCTCTGCATATTTCACGCCATTTTTGAAGAGAGGCAAACCGCTGCCGCGGGCCGCGCCGCGCGTCCATTGCGGGTGCTGGTGCGGGTGGATGTGGTTTTCGGGATGCGGCATCAGCCCGAGAACATTGCCTGCCGGATTACAAATTCCAGCAATATCGAGGAGTGAACCATTCGGATTGACGGGGTATTCGCCGTTTGCGGGAGAGCCATCCGTGCGGACATAGGTGAGGGCAATTTGGTCGGAGGATGGAGAATGGTTAATGGTCTGGTAGTTGCCTTCGCCGTGGGCGATGGGGCATTCGATGATCTCAATGAGCCTTTTTGTCCAAATGCAGGTTCGGGAGACTGGCTGCATGGCAATCCAGCGGCACTCGAAATGGCCGCAGGCGTTGAAAGTTAAAGTCACTCGAGGAGATTGCTTCGTCGCTTCGCTCCTCGCAACGACACTCCCCCCCGGCAATATCCCCGCCTTGACTAGCGCCTGGAAACCGTTGCAGATACCGATGACCGGCTTGCCGCTTTCAACGAAGGCGCGAATTTCATCCGCAAAGTAGGTTTGTAGATCGAGGGCGAGAAGTTTCCCGGCGCCCAGCGCGTCGGCGTAGGAGAATCCGCCAGGAACGACAATCAGTTGAAAATCAGAGAAACGCCGCTTGCCAAGGCGCAGGTCGTTGAGCGGCACGAGGCCCGGGTCCGCTCCGGCGAGAGACAGGGCTTCGGCCACGTCGTGGTCGCGGTTGGTGCCGTGGGCCTGGAGGATGAGGGCTTTGGGTTTCATGGGGTAGAGAGCAGAGAGAAGAGAGCAATCATTGGAGGGGAGTGTTCCAAGCAGTGACGAGGGCAGTGATGGGGAGGGTAATTTGTAATTCATTATTCGTGCGGATGGTCAGGGACGGGGTGTCCGTCACTGTGCCAAGGCGCTGGATGGGCAGGTTAGAGAATTGACGCTCGAACGCGGCTGCGTTCTCCGGCGCGACTTCGGCCAGCAGGCAGCCCGTCGTCTCGCCGAAGAGGCCACGCGTCGGGATCTGGTCAGCCAGATCGAGGTCCAGCCCGAGGCGGCCACCGATGCACATCTCCGCCGCGGCGACCGCCAGTCCGCCTTCGGACAGGTCGTGGCAGGAGTGGACGAGGCCGCTTTTGATGGCCGCATGCAGGGAAGCATAAACCGCGGAAGCATGCGGGGAAACGAGTGGAACAGGGTCGAGAAAAAAGTGGGAAGTAAGAAGGGAAAAATGGGAACCGCCAAAGACTGGGGTATGGCCACCGACGAGGTAGAGCAGGTTGCCAGGCTGCTTCAGGTCCATCGTGACGGC
>JACQYE010000092.1 GCA_016208355.1 Chloroflexota bacterium
AGCAGGCGTTCGATGCAGCGAACGTCAGTCTATTCCCCACCACACGCATGGACTTGAAAACAGATTGCTCCTGTCCCGACCCTGCCAATCCATGCAAGCCCATCGCCGCGGCGCATTACATTTTGGGCGAACGCTTTGATGAGGATCCGTTCCTGATCTTCCGCCTGCGCGGGTGGACACAGGAACAAGTGATGCAGGAACTCCGGAAACGACGGGCGGGGAGCGAGGAAGCGGGTGAGGCGGAAACAGAAGAGGCCGAGGTTGTCATCCCGCTCGAAGAGTGTCTCCCCGATTTCTGGGAGCTGGGTGCAACGCTGGAAGGATTCTCCGTGTCCATTCGTCCGCCTGCGATTGAGATGCCCCTGCTCAAGCGCTTGGGCGAGGCCAATTTTATTCCTGAGCCGGGATTGCAAAACTGGCTATCTGCCGCATACCAGGCTGTGAGCCGAAAGGCGATCCAGGCTGCTTTTAAAGATACAAGCGATAAACGCTGAGCACGAAGAAACAATCCCCTCCCCACCAAGGTGAAGGATTATCCAAGGCCACTGGAATAGGACTACAGTTCAATCAGGATCATCCTCTCGCGGCATATATCCGATCTATGGGTATAAATTCAGGCCACTGTTGAAAGTCGCCGCCTGAAATTCAATCGAAGAAATCGAACCGCCCTCCGTGATTCCGTGAGGGCGGTTTTTGTTTTGCAAGTGATATACTACCCTCATGCTCATCGGACTCTTCGGCGGCACGTTCGATCCGCCCCACCTTGGCCACCTGGCCCTTTGCCGGGCCGCGTTCGACCAGCTCGGCCTCCAGCGCCTGCTGTGGGTGCTTACGCCCGACCCTCCCCACAAACAAGGCTTGCCAATTACCCCCCAGTCTCACCGCCTGGCAATGGTCAACCTCGCCATTCAGGGTACCTCGTTCGAACTTTCGCGGGTGGAACTCGACCGTCCTGCGCCGCACTACGCCCTCGATACGGTGAAAATCATGGCGGAACAGAATCCTGGTGCCGACCTTATCTACCTGATGGGCAGCGATTCCCTGAACGACCTGCCCTCCTGGCGCCGTCCCGCGGACCTGGTCTCTGCGCTCCATTCTATCGGCGTGATGCTCCGCCCTGGCGAGACCCCCGACCTGCCTGCCCTTGAAGGGCTGATCCCCGGCCTGACGGCCAAAGTTTGCTTCGTGGAGGCGCCACTCGTTGACATCTCTGCCAGTGACATCCGCCGCCGCGCCAGGGCGGGGGAACCGTTCAGTGACCTCGTCCCGCCGGGGGTCGCGGCATATATCAGGAAGCACCGGCTCTATCAGTCCCCCAATCGTCAATCGTAAATCAAAAATCCAATGTCCCTGCTCCTCGACGCCCTCTTCAACTCCGTGGCTTACGGCCATTTCATCGTGGACGCGCTCAACGGTCAGCGTTCGGTCCTGCTCACCTACTGGAGCCAGCAGACTGGCATGAGCAATACCACGCTGGCGTTTGTGACTACTATCTACGTCTGGGTGGCCTCGCTTTCGCAGCCAGTTTTCGGATGGATCTCCGACCGTTTCGGCAAGTCGCGTCTGCTGGCTGCCGGGGGCATCCTGTGGCTGACGGCTTTCTTCTCCCTGGCGCTGTCCTTGCCGGTGGAGTGGGCCATCCCATGCCTGATCCTGGCCTCGCTTGGCTCGGCAGCCTTCCACCCGGTTGGAACGATGCAGGCTGCCCTGCGCGGGAAGACCCTGCTGGCCGGGCGGGAGACCACCTCCACATCCTGGTTCTTCCTTTTCGGGCAGTTCGGATATTTTATGGGTCCCATCGTGGGCGGGCCGCTGCTCCAGGAATTTGGCCCGGCCGGCCTGCTTGTGCTGGCCGCGCCGGCGCTGGTTATCGGCTTGAATGCATCCTGGAGATTGCGCAACCCGCTGACCGCTCCCAGGCAGGTTGACGAGGGGATGGTTCGTGGGTCTGGCCGCGAGGTGGGGAAGTGGTTCGTCATTGCACTGGTGGTTGTCGCCGCGTTGCAGTCGTGGACGCAGCAGAATATGAACACCTTCCTGCCCAAGTACCTGAGCGACCTCGGACAGGCGCCTGCCGTCTACGGGCTGATGACCGGACTATTTATGGGCGGTTCGGCCATCGGCAACGTGCTGGGCGGGAACCTGGCTGACCGTTTTGGACGTCAACGGGTGGCATTCATAGCCCTGGCATTGGCAGGCTTCCCATTGTTCCTGATTTCGCTGGTGGGGTGGTCGCCGTGGTTGTACCTGCTCGTGCCGCTTTCCGGCGCATTGACGGGCGCGGTGCACAGCATCATCGTGGTGCTGGCCCAGCGCGTGGTCCGGGGCGGGATGGCGCTGGCCTCCGGGCTGACGCTGGGATTCATGTTCTCGGCCGGCGCGCTGGGGACCCTGCTCTCTGGTCCGCTGGCAGACAGGTGGGGGTTTCCCCCGGTATTCCAGATGACCGCCGGGTTGGCGTTGATCGCCTCCCTGGCCGCGCTTGTGTTGAGGGAAAAACAGGGGCCATTGAGTAGGTCACGCCCGGCGCGAGAGTAGTCGCTTCCAGGCCTCGCGCCCCCATTTCACGCCGCGCAAGTAATCAAGCCGCGAGGCAAACCGGGCCGGCATCAGCCCAAAGACGCGCGGGATGGTGTCCACCGGGCAGGTGCGGTTGACAGACAGATAGTCGAGCCAGAAGACCGAGGTGGGGAAACGCGGGAATGCGGTCTCCAGGCTCACGGTCAGGAAACGCAGCGAGGGGTTCCCCCAGGGGACGAGAAGGCGCGAGCGGTGCGTCGCTTCCATAATTGTCTCCACCACCTGCCGCAGGGTCAGCGTCTCGCTCCCCCCGATTTCATACGTTTTATTTACAGTCTCCGGGTTTTCGAGCGCCCAGGCAAGGCAGGTCGCCAGGTCTTCGACCCACAGCGGCTGGACGAGGCTTTCGCCTTTGGCAGGCAGGGGCATCACGCCGGGTGAGAGCGCCAGGAGCATGGCCAGACCGGTGGTGAAGGCGTCGCCGGGACCGAACAGGACCGCGCCGCGCAGAATCGTATATGCCACCCCCGACTTGCGGACGAATTCCTCGGCAATACCCTTTGCTTTGAGCACCGGGAAGCCGGAGGCGCGGTCTGCGTCGAGATGACTCAGGTAAAAAATGCGCTCCACGCCGGCATCCGCCGCGGCTTCGACCAGGTTGTGTGTGCCTTCGATGTCCACCGCCTGCAGGTTGGCGCGCCCGCCTTCGGCTTCGCCGCCAGCCAGGTGATAGACTGCCTGGATGCCGCGCAGGGCGGCGCGCAGGCCGCGCACATCACTGAGACTGGTGACTGCCACCTCGACTGGCACGCCGGTGGGCAGGCTGGGGGTGCGCGGCGAGGGGCGCAATAAAATGCGGACGCGGTGTCCGCTTTCGACCAGTTGACGGGTGAGCGAGCGGCCAATGAAACCGGTGGCGCCAGTGAGGAGGATCATCGGAGGGGATTATAAATGATTATTGAGATGACAATCACTTTGGTAGTTACTGTCACAATAGCTCCCGTAAAATTGCCAACGTTTCCATCCTTCCCCCCAACCCATTTTCCCCGCCCGGTCCGACGCAGGAGGGACAGCCGTCCTCGCAGGCGCATTCCTGCACCAGTTCCAGCGCCTGCCTGAGCAGGTCGGTGTGCATCTCAAAGAGTTTCTGGCTGAAGCCGATGCCTGCCGGGACGAGATCGTACAACACCACGGAGGGCTGGGGGAAGGCCTGGGACTGGACCGGTTCGACATGCGCGCCCAGGTCGCCGGGGTCGCACATCAGGAAGAGCGGGGCCAGGTTGCCGAGCACGTAGGCCAGCCCGGCCAACCCGCTTCTCATGCGGACATTCATCTCGGCTTTCTGGTGGCACTCCGGGCAGAGGGTGGTCAGGTTACTGAGTTCATTGGCCTTTTCCAGATAGATGCGCCCGGCCTCGTCGCGGAACATGCGGAAAGGAAC
>JACQYE010000060.1 GCA_016208355.1 Chloroflexota bacterium
GAGCGAAGTCGGTGATGCCCGGTCCCTGGCGGCTGGCTTCCTCGAAGAGGCGCAGCATCCTCTCGGAGTGGACAGCGGTCACAGCCTTACGCGGGGCAGGCTGCGGGTCCAGGAAGGTGACGGAGTAAGGTTTGGAGTCCCAGTCCCCAAGTAAGCGGAAACGGGACGGAGCCTCTTCGTGGTCCGGGAAGATGTGTCCCGGCGAGAGGACGAGGCTGCAAACGGTGGTCATTTCTGCTCCAGGATGTCCATGTAAGCGCCCTCCAGCAAGTCTTCGGGCCGGACCCCGAGCCTGCCCATCAGGTCCTCGGCGATGGCCTGGCCCTCGGCGTCGGTCTGGCCCGCGCGCAAGACGACTTCCAGTTCCATGAACTGGCCGAGGCCTTCCACGTCATCGAGATGGATGCGTGTCTGCCCGGACATGTAAAGGTAACGCGTCTTGCGGACAACGCCGCGCACGCCCAGGGCGGCGGCGAGGGCAGATTTGAGGGCGGCCGGTTCCGAGGTCGGGGCAAGAATGTAATTGGAACGCTTGGGGCCGTCGCGGTCGGGGCGTTCGTAGTAGACCAATTGGCCGAAGTCGGGGGCCAGTTGGCGCAGTTTCAGGCGACCTTTGGGGACGTGGAAGAAAGTGTCTTCCTGCGGGATGACCTGGAGAGGGGCGTCGCTCAGGGCAGTGGCGCGGGACTGGAGGGCGGCAAAATTATGGAAGCGGGCTTTGATTTCGATGTTGGCTGGCATGGGATGATTCTACTCTTATCGCGGAAAAACAGGAGGAAAATGTTAAAAAACTCCCGCGCCCCAGGCGAGCCGGATTTTCATGGTAAACTTTTTTCGAGGTTTTTCAATGTCGTCCTTCCTGCAACTCGCCGTCGAACTCGCTATCATCCTGCTGGCCGCCAAGGCCGCCGGGTATCTCAGCATGCGCCTCGGCCAGCCCTCGGTGCTGGGAGAAATTCTCGTGGGCATCCTGCTTGGCCCATCGCTGCTCGACATTGTCCATCTATCCTTCGTCAACAGCGAAACGCTGGCCGAATCCATCCATGAACTGGGCGAACTGGGTGTGCTGCTGCTGATGTTCATTGCCGGGCTGGAATTGCACCTGGGCGAATTGACGCGCAATACCAGGGTCGCCGCGCTGGCAGGAACCCTGGGCGTTCTGTTCCCGGTGGGGTTTGGGTGGGGCGTGGGACTTTTATTCGGACTGGAGGGGGAGTCAGCGCTGTTCCTCGGCCTGGCGCTGGGAGCGACTTCCGTCAGCATTTCTGCGCAGACCTTGATGGAGTTGAAGGTGCTGCGAAGCCGGGTGGGAATGGGACTGCTCGGGGCGGCGGTCTTCGACGACGTGCTGGTCATTCTGCTGCTTTCCGGTTTCCTGGCCGTAGTGGAGGGGAGCACGAATCTCCTTGACTTGCTGCTCATCCTGGGCCGCATGGCTGCCTTCCTTGGGCTTTCGGTGGCATTTGGGTTATGGGTGCTGCCCAGGCTGGCGCGAATGGTGGCGCGCCTGCCCATCAGCCAGAGCGTGTTGAGTCTGGCCATCATCGTCATGCTTATCTATGGAGTGGCAGCGGAATTGCTGGGCGGCATGGCGGCCATCACCGGAGCCTTCCTGGCCGGGCTGATGTTTGCCCGCAGCCTCGAGAAAGAGCGAATGGAAGCAGGCATTCACGCCCTCGCTTACGGACTGTTTGTGCCCATCTTTTTCATCAGCATCGGCCTTTCCGTCAATTTGCGAACCCTGGAATTGTCAGTTTTATGGCTGTCACTAGCTGTCATCCTGACGGCGGTTCTGACAAAGTTCTTTGGGGCCGGGCTGGGTGCGCGCCTGGGGGGATTCAACTGGCTGGAATCCTGGCAGCTGGGGGCCGGGATGATTTCGCGTGGCGAGGTTGGCCTGATCGTGGCGAATGTTGGCTTGGGCGCTGGTCTGGTAACACAAAACGAATTTTCTGCCATCATCGGAATGGTATTGGTCAGTACGTTGGTCACACCGTTGATTTTGCGCGCGCTGTTCACCAAAAAGAACGAGTCCCGGCTTGCGACGTCGCCTGAAACATCCGAGACGGAGGAGAGCAAACCATGAAAATGATATTGTTCGTACTGCACGATCCCGGAAGGCTGGACGAGGTCTTGACGGCCTGGGAAGAGGCGGGGATAAGCGGAATTACCGTCCTGCCCAGCACCGGATTAGGACGCATCCGCAACCATGAGGGTTTGCGCGAGGACGTTCCATTGTTTCCGGATCTCGAGGATTTCTTTCCCCATCATGAGCAAACGAGCCGTACTTTATTCACTGTCGTGAAGGATGAGGAACAGGCCAGGAAAGTCGTCCAAGCGACCCAACGCGTTGTCGGCGATCTGGATCAGCCGGACACCGGGCTGCTGGTCATCTGGCCGCTGGCGCAAGTGTATGGATTGGTCAAGAAGAGGATTTCAGAGCCCAAAAGGGATTGAGGTTTTATCAAGCCTGATGTCTGATGCGGCGGCATTCATAGAGATTTACTGCTTCTTGCAAAAATATCTGAACTGAAGCCTGCAAAAAGCAAGGGGTGGGCGACGATTTGGGTTCAGATATTTACGCAGTACTCTGTAGCATCTCTCTACGAATGCCGCCGCAGGCTAAGTGGAAGTTTTCCCGTTTTGCGTGTTTCGCGTTATGGGGTTAAAACAGTGGGTACACGATTGCATACAAGATACTGGCCACGGCACAAGTTGCCAACATAACGGGCAGGCCGCGTTTGTTCCAGAGTTTGGCAGTGATTGGCATGCGCGTTTTCTCGGAAAGCGTTGCCACCACGATATTGGCCGTTGAGCCGATAATGGTTCCATTGCCACCGAAACCAGCGCCAAAGGCCAGCGCCCACCACAAAGGACCGATCTCCATCCCCGCCGCGCCCAATCCCTGGATGACCGGGATCAGTGCAATGGTAATCGGAACATTGTCCACGATCGCGGAAAGCCCCGCAACCAGCCAGATGGTGAGGATGCCGAAAAGAACAGGCGGCATATTGCTGGCGCCCTGCATGATACGCACCAGGGAGTCCAGCACGCCCGCTGCTTCCAATCCGCCGACCATGATAAACAATGAAGCAAAGAAGATGAGCACACCCCATTCAATTTGCTGGAGCATCTTCTTCACATCCGGCTTCACCCAGACCAGCGCTACTGCCGCCGCGCTAAGAGCCACAAACGACGGACTGATATGCAAATAGTGGTGGACAAAGAAAAACAATATAGCCACACTCAACACAATCAGCACACGCTTTGCGGTCTTACGGTCATCCAGCGCCTCAGCCGGATTCAAGCGCATTACCGCCTTTGCATTGCGCGGCCGAACTGCCAGTTCGCGGCGAAACAGGAAGCGCAGGAGGAACAACGCTGTTAGCCAGACCACCAGAACAATTGGCAACGAATAGACAAGGAAATCAGTGAATGACAGGCCAGCCGCCGAGCCAATCAGCACATTGGGCGGGTCGCCAACCAGTGTTGCCACTCCGCCCGTGTCCGAAAGGAGAGCTTCAGCCATCAGATAGGGGGTTGGATTGATACCAAGGATTTCGCAAATCAGAATCGTGACCGGGGCAATCAATACAACCGTCGTCACATTATCGAGGAACATCGAAAGAAGTGTGGTCACTGTGCCCAGCAGCACCAGCAATCGGACCGGCTTGCCTTTCGAGATACGTCCCGTCCAGACAGCCAGGAATTGGAAAAAGCCGGTCGGCTCCAGCAAGGCAACCAGGATCATCATGCCCAGCAGCAGGCCGAGTGTATTGAAATCCACTGCCGCAACGGCCTGAGACTCTGAGTAAAAACCAAGCAGTTTCCCCAAACCGACGATCAGGGCCGCGCCGGCGATGCCGGTAATGGTACGGTTAAGTTTCTCTGAAAAAATCAGCCAGAGGCTGGCAAGAAATATCAGGCTGGTCAGGATGGCTGCAACGATCATGGGTTCTTTGACTCCACCGGCGGCCAGAAGGAGAGGATGCGCGTGCCAATATCCACAAGCGAGACAATCCCCACCAATTTGCCAGTTTTGTTGACCACCGGAAAATCGAGCAGGTTATGTTGCAACATCAGGGCATAGGCGCGCAGCAAGCCGCAATCTTCGGGGATAGTCATAACCGGTTCCATCAGCGCCGTCACTGGCTTGTCGAGTTCCTCCAGTGTGGGGCGTGTAGTTTCCACCGCGCCGAAATCGTGGACGAAATCAACATCGGCAATGAGGTTGATGAAATCAGGCAGTTCCAAGGTAAGCAATTTTCGTAAACTGATGACGCCCATTGGCTTGCCCTGTTCATCCACAACTGGCAGCAGTCCAACGTGATGGGCGACGAAAACCGTCGCTGCATCGCGAATGGTAGCTGTCGCCGGGATAGAGAACACCTTGTGTTTCATACATTCTTTGACTTTCATTGTTCCTCCAAAGACCAATCGGTCGCTGTTTCTGGCAGCGCACTTCGCTCGCCTGAAAAGTTCATCATGCGCATCTTTCTCTTGTCCTGCGCGCAGGAAAATTTCTTCGCACTGCAAGACTAAATCTAAACACCTTTCCGGTTGGATCTACGGTTTTTTGCATTCCCGGAAAGCGTGATACGACAGACTCTGTCATCGTTTTCTTTCCAAATACTCCCTTACTTCGACCATCGGCGGGCGCTCGCGCTCGGCAATCTCTTCGACTTCAAGGAAGTATCCCTTGTCGGTATAACGGATCACGCCGCTGGCCTGCGTCTTTGCCCCGACCTTTATTGGCCTTCGGTAATACCCTTTTACAAATTGGATTTGCGGGTTCTGCAAAAGCGGACCGATGATGCCATACACAAAGCGCGGGTGAATGTTCGCGATGTCTGTATCAATCCACACAATGATATCCCCGCGTGTCACCAGCAGGCTTTTCCACAGGGCTTCCCCTTTCCCTCGTCGTGCGCCAAGACGTTCCAGTAAATGCTGGTGAATGTAAACCGGGATGCCCTCTTTCTCTGCAATCTCGCGCGTGCGGTCTGTTGAATTGGAATCAATAAGTACGATTTCATCCAACAGCGGCTTTCTCTCCATCAATTCCTTTTTCATCACACGGATGACCTTGCCTACCGTTTCCTCCTCGTTCAAGGCGGGCAACGCCAGGCTGATGGTCACGCCTTGTTCTCGTTTCATCTCCACCAGTGCATTTATCCGCTTGAATTCGTCGGCATGAAACGTGTTCTCTGCGAACCATTTATCCACCAGTATCGAGATGGCCTCCATCCCAGCGCTTTCGTCGAACATGATTTGCGGCGAAGGCCTGCCGTTTTTGACCGCGAGCACCGCGCCCGACGCTTCCTGCAGGATACGATCTGCAACCGTTCCGAGCGAAGTGGAACTGGTGACTGGCTGGGAAGTGGCGCCAATGACAATGATATCCGCCCCTTTCGCATTTTTCAGGATCAATTCCACCGGATCATCCGTAACCGCGAATCGCTTCTGTACCTCGGGCATTTGCTTCAGGACGCGTTCCAAACCTTTGAAAGGCGCGTCGCTCCCCGCCGCGGGATCATCCGGCCGGCGGAGGTGGAGCGCAGTAACTTTCTTCGCATGCAAGCCCAATCCGACTCGTATCGCCAGTTCTGCATGAGGTCCGCCTCTTACCGGGACCAGGACTTTTTTTGGTTTGTTCGGCAGTTTCCCGCGCACCAGGACAACATTACACGGGGAGTGGGCTAATATGTCATTTGTCGTCACGCCTAGGGCAGCGAAGTGAGAGTCCCATTCCAGACAGAGCAAGTCGGGCTTTTCCTTCTGCAAGTATTTTGCCAGTTCCTTCCAGGGCTGGTGTGAGACAATAACTTGGGATTTGCTCGTAATCCGACGATCTTTTCTAAAATGGACCAATTGCTTTCGTAGAGCGCGCGCCGCCACTGCGCCAATGCTCAACGATTGGTCGGGAGGCACAACCACCACACCCACCAGGAGGATCTGCGCCTCGAAATGCCTTGCGGCTTCCAGGGCGTTCATTCCAGGCCCTTCGTGCACCCATGGAACGAGAACAGTTCGAATTGGAACAAATCCGGTATGTTTTTTCATGATCAGCACCCTCCACTCAATAACGGCGCGATCTTCTGGCGATAAATCGCCTCCCAGCGAAAATTGGCCCGGATTCGCACGGCCAGACGCGCTGTCGGCGAAGAATGGAAATAATCTGCAAGCAGCCTTGCCACTTTCGCAGGTTCTTCATTGGGGCGGAAATAAGTTACATCATTCAATCCCAATTCGCGCAAGGAAGGAATATCCGCGCAAAAAGTGGGGAGGTGACTAAAGGCAGCTTCAATCACGGGGATGCCAAAGCCCTCTTCTAGGCTGGGAAGGAACAGCGCATCCGCAACCCGATAAAAATCTGCGATGACCTCATCAGGCAAGAACGAATCCACCAATTCGGCAAGGAAGTGTGCAGAGTTTTGCAGTCCCAACTCCTCGCGTAAACTCGAGAGGTGTCGAAAATACTTTAGATTGTCCACATTGTGCGGACCGAGTGGACCTGTCACGACGAGCGCAGTTTGCGGAAATTGCTTTTTCAAATCAGCCAGCGTTCGTAAAGCCAATTCGATATTCTTGCGGGGTGTCATGCGCACTGGCAGGAGAAGAATCGGTTCGGCGTCCAGCAGGTGCGTTTGTTCGAGAAGGGTTTGGGTTTGCGATTCGAGTTTGTAGAAGCGAACCGCATCCACGCCGTTTGGGATGACGGAGATTGAAGCGGGTTCGAGTTCTATCAAATCCGCCAATTCTTTGCGGCGCAATTCCGAGACGACCACATGTGTGGTTTCACCCCAATCTGTTCGCAGTAAATCCCAAGGATAACCTTTGTAAAGTTCGTGGTGGTATCGCGGAGTTGTCCAGGCTAAGTCGTGGTGCCAGAGTATCAGACGGGGCAGTTTTTTGGAAATGTGTAATTGATGGAGCGCGGCAGTGAGAGCGAGGTTCTTGCCAAGCGAGCAGACGTTGTGCGCGATTAGCACTTCCGCCCTTGAGAGGGCATTCTGCAATTCGACTGCCAGTTCATCGCGCAATGACTCAAAATATACCGTAACTTCACCACGATCCAATTGCTTTTTCACTTCTGCAACGCGCGGGTGGCGCGAATCTGCCAGGGGGAGCAGGGTTAGTGGGATCTGGTTACTCAATGCTTCCCCGCGTCCCGCGATGAGTTGCATGGAATGTCCAGCCATGGACATCAACCGGGCGTGATGGGCAATCACACTTTCTACGCCGCCGACAATGGGCGGCACCGAGTAATGCAGGAGGGCGATGTTCATATTTGTTGCCCCAGACAATCGGCCAAGGCGGATTGCAGACGGCGCTCCAGAACGGTGAATGAGAAATGGCGCCTGGCGAGTTGATAATTTTCCTCCGCCCACCCCTGTGCCTCAGCGGGGTTTCGTAAAATGTGCCGCACCATTTCAAGCGTTTCGCGGCTGATAAAACCATCGAACCAGACGGCGCGGAATCCCTTGGGCTTGATGTCCACTTCGTAGATGGAATAGTTGTTGACCAGGATCGGGCGGCGGTAGTAAACGGCTTCGAGAAACGCGTTCCCGAATCCTTCGATGCTGGAGGGGTAGGTAACCAAGTCGGCGTAGGGATAAACATCGCCAAGCGTATAAATCTTTTTCCCGTCTTTGGTCAGGCCGCGTTGATCCTGCACCTGATCCGCTTCAAAGCGGACAGTCACATTCAATAGTTGGGCGTATTCGCGCAGGCGCTGCTCGTAATCAGTACCTTCGTCTCCGGCAGCATGCGAGATAATGAGCCTGGCAGGCAGGTCCAGGCGGCGTGTCAATTCGATGGCATGTTCGATGCCCTTGCGCTGGATGACACGCGTTGGCTGCAAAAAGAAGTATTCTCCGTCCGCGACCCCAAGGTCCGCGCGCACGGTCCGGGTGTAATCATCGGGATCAGGCGGTGGGGAATCGAAGTCCATTACATTTGGGATCACGCGCGAGGTCAGGCCGTAACGCGAGGCAAGTTGTTGCGATTGAATGGTATTGATCACCACATGCCGGATCGAAGGCAGGTTCGGTGGGAAGGCTGCGGCGATGTAATCGTTCACACAGTTGACCTGGAAGCGCTGGCGTTCCCAGTGAAAGTCGTGATGATGCGCGATGGTTGGATAGCCCGTCTCAGCGATGAATTCGGTGATGGCCAGCCCCAGCGGCAGGTTGAGAGGGATCGTCAGCGCGTTCTCGACGATGAGAATTTCCAATTCGAAGCGGCGCGCAAAGTCATACAATCGCTCTTTGAAATACTCTTTGAGTTCATTCACGCGGCGGGTCATTTGCGGCGGACGGACGTAAATAGAGAAGAAATCCTTGTGCAGTTGAGCCATTTCTGGATGCGCCTGGCGCGCCTTCTTCGTGATTGTCCAACTTCCCGAATAGGCTTGCTGATTCAGTTTGTCTATTTCGGGGTGACGATAAAACGCTTCCGGTATGACCTGGGACTGGTCCGCACTTCGGTCGCATAGTCCCGCGAAATAGTAGCACTGGTGCCCAAGCCGCTCCAGTACAGTTGCCCATTTCGCCGTTTCGAGCGAGACCCCATCTGTGCCAGCGAAACGGGTGGAGATGAACCCAATGTGATGTGAGGAATCTGTCATATTCTTACCCATAAGTAATGATATGGTTCAAGGGTAACGCCTGAACCTCGTACGGGGCGGCCCGTGAGGAGGTCCGACGCCGTTTTTTGTTCGATTTCAACGGTGATTTTATTTCCGCTGGTGTTATGCAGGCACAGCACATGCGATGTTTCATCGGGAGAGATTCGTTCGATCGCAAACACGGAGGGATGAGACTCCAATATCCTCTGTGTTCCACATGGATGAAATGCCGATGTGCCGTTTCTTGCCTTCAACAATTGACAATAGCGCGTGAAGACTTTTGAGCGCAGCGAATGTCCATTTGCAAGATCGCGCTCCATTGCATCGAATTGACATTTTTCGCGGTTGATGGCGCGGCTGTGTCCTGTTTGCTTGACCCCTTCTGTCCAGTTTTGTGAACCGAACAAACTGTGGAAATATATCGCCGGCACACCGGCGAGCGAAAGCATGACAGCCTGTGCAGCCATAAAGCGATTTACCTTTCGATCGAGCGCCTCCTCCCCATTGGGATTGGAAAGAGCGTCGAAATAACTAATATTCAACTCGTAGGGGCTTTTCGTCCCTTCAGTGTTTTGTTTGTAAGAAATCAGGCCGCCATGTTCGAAGGTTTTCCTGACCAGAAGAACAATTTCATCTTCTGAGAGAATCCCACGCGCAGGATTCAAGCCGATGCCATCGTGAGAGGCGAGGAAATTGAGGAAGGTCGTTTTTTCTGACGGCGGGGTCAATGTCTTTGCCCAATTGGACAATGTGCGGGCGTCGCCTGTGTAAAAAGTGTGCAGTGTCAGTGGCGGCAGGGCAAAATTGTAGACAAGTTGGGCTTCGTTTTGTCCATTGCCAAAATATGAAATATTTTCCGCATGGTGGACATTTGTCTCGGTGATCAGCATCACGTGCGGTGCAACGTTATCGAGAACCGCCCGAATCAGCTGGATGACGCGGTGAGTCTGTGGCAGATGGATGCAGGATGTGCCAATCTCTTTCCACAAGTATGCGATCGCGTCGAGTCGGAGAAACGTTGCGCCCTGGGCGGCATAGAACAAGAGAATTTCGATGATTTCAAGCAGCACCGCTGGATTTCTGTAATTGAGATCCACCTGGTCTTCGCTGAATGTCGTCCACACTTGCTTTGTACCGGAAGGCGTATCGAATCGGGTCAGTAATGGCAAAGTACGCGGACGAACGACCTGCGACAGATCGGGGTCGCCTTCCACAACAATAAAGTAATCGCCGTACTTTGGGTCATCGCGCAAGAAACCTTGAAACCATTGATTGCGGGAGGAAACGTGATTGATAACCGCATCGAACATCAACCGAAAGTCGGCGCCGAGACTGTGAACGTCGGACCAGGTCCCGAGGTCCGGGTTGACCGTGCGATAATCCTCAACCGAGAATCCGTCGTCGGATGAAGACGGATAAAAAGGGAGCAGATGTACCCCACTGATGAGTCCCACCAGGTATTTCCTGCACAATTTGTCTAGAGTCTTTAGCGGCGGGACTTGGGGTTCGCGAACCTGATTGGCATACGAAACCAGGATGGTGTCGCGTTCGGAAAGGGACGACGTCTGTACTTGCGGCGCGATCCGATCGCGATACCGATCAACAATGAGGGAGAGGCGCTGAAAGGTATCCAGTCCGGTAGTCTCACCGTAAAGTTCTACTAAAGTCGGGCGAATAGAGGAAAGGTTTGCGTTCATCGGGTAGTTTTCACAATTCGAGACGATTGCTGCCATGGTTCAATCGAATCTTTTCCCATACCGAATATAAATTTGGGAAATTTCTTATACCATAGTTTTTTTGTCATAGGTTAATTCCTGAGACTGACGCAATTCTCCTGATAGCCCAGTCAATTGTGCGTCAACAACAATTGCGATCCTCCATGTCCGTCAACTGCATAAAAGCCTCGTTTGGTGGAAGTTATGGGTGAAAAAGGATGTCGGCTGCAAAAATTTGTTTCCACCTGTTTCATCCATTCCCACCCCCTGGATAGATGGGGGGTATCTGTCGGCTTGTAACAACACTATAATCCAAGTGTTGTATGTAATTGGCTATGAGTCAGGGACCGAGGATGGCTGTCTTGCTCTGCTGGAATACCTTCCAAAGAGTATTACAAACATAGTTCAAATGTCATTTGCCGAACGCAAATAGAAGTGCTACACTTACCCATAATCAAACGTATATTCTGTAGATTTTTTTGGAGGCAAACATGAAAGCAACAACCTGGATGTTTATCGGCGCTGGCCTTCTGATTCTGATATCCCTGTGCTTTCTGGGATACGGTGGCCTGAACGTGGTCGGCTCCTTCGACCCGAATACTGGGAATGCGGACTGGCTGCCACTCGGCATCGGGCTGATGTGCGTCGGCTTGGTCATGATTGCCGGTGGCATTGTGCTCATCGTCGTTGCTGCCCGCAAGAACAAACAAGAAACAGTCCAAAACGTTACTGTGAATGTAGACCTGCCCGGCGAGACCAAGTTCGAGGCACTCAAGTGCCAGTCTTGCGGAGGAACACTAAGCGCAGAGAATATCAAGATTGTCAACGGCGCGCCGATGGTCAACTGCCCGTATTGTCACACGATTTATCAACTGACCGAAGAACCCAAGTGGTAATAATCGTAAATCGCGATTCGTAATCCGTTATTTGTAAGGAGGCCCCCATGAAACTCCGCCTGATTGGCTCGCTCCTGCTCATCGTGATAATGTTTGCCGTCACATCCAGCGTACAGGCACAGACCTACCTGTTCAGCCTGGATGAGGAGATCGTCAACGTTTACTGGAATTCCGATGGCACGATCGCGGCAGACTACGTTTTTGTCTTCACCAACAGTAACAGCGCCGACCCGATTGACTTCGTAGACGTAGGCATGCCCAATGGGAATTTCGACTGGAATAGCATCTCTGCCGATGTGAACGGCACCCCGGTCGGTCTCTCGACCGACTTCTACGGCGAGGGCGGTTACGGTTTCTCGGTGGACATGGGTGCTTACGCCATCCAGCCCGGGCAGACCGGCCGAGTCCACGTGTACGTGGGGCGCATTACCGATATGGTCTACCCCGACGACGATGAACCCGACACCTATGTCAGCGGCGAATATTCGCCCACCTGGTTCGGATCACAGTACGTGACCGGCTCCACCAGTATCACAGTGGTCTTCCACCTGCCGCCGGGTGTCCAACCCGAGGAATCCCGCTACCACCCGGCGCGCGGCGGCTGGCCTTGCGCCACCGAGCCGCAGGCATCCCATGACCAGGAGGAGCGCATCACCTACACCTGGGCCTGCCCTGCCGCGAACGGCCACAGCCAGTACACCTTTGGCCTGTCTTTCCCGAAGCAATACATCCCGGCGGAGGCCATCGTCACCTCCCCGCCTGCGCCTTCGTTTGACCTGGGCGGGATCATCAGTTGGTTCTTTAGCGGCCTGTCTACCTGGGGCTTTATATGCTGTTTTGGCCTGATCTTCGTCGGCGCGCCGATCATGGGCGCGGTCAACGAACGCAAGCGTAAACTCCATTACATGTCGCCCAAGATCTCCATCGAGGGGCACGGCATAAAGCGCGGCCTGACGGCGGTCGAATCCGCCATCTTGATGGAACAGCCGCTGGATAAGATCATGACCATGGTCCTGTTCGGCGTGGTGAAAAAGAACGCCGCCACAGTCCTGACCCGCGACCCGCTCAAACTCGAGCTTAACCCCAAGGTGACCGTAGGCCTTCACGGATACGAGACGGACTTTCTGTTCGCTTTTTCCAAAGACAACCTGGCTGACCGCCGCAAGGAATTGCAGGAAATGACCGTCAAACTGGTCAAGTCAGTCGGCGACAAGATGAAAGGGTTCAGCCGACGCGAGACCACCGATTACTACAAAGCTATCATGGAACGCGCCTGGCAGCAGATCGAGACCGCCGGCACGCCCGAGGTCAAGAGCCAGATGTACGATGAAGCCCTCGAATGGACGATGCTCGACAAGAATTACGACGAACGCACGCGCCGCGTCTTCACCGGCCCGGTCTTCGTGCCGATGTGGTGGGGACGCTACGATCCCGGCTACCGCCCGGCTTCGGTGGGCGGGGCGACCCCGAAGATTTCTGTCCCCGGATCATCCGGCGGCGGGCGGGTCAGCGTCCCGGGCTCGGCTTTCGCCGCATCGGTCGTCACCAGCGTACAAGGATTCTCCAGCCGCGTGCTGGGCGACGTGAAATCCTTCACCTCCGGCGTCACCAACCGCACCAACCCGGTCCCCAAGAGCACCTCGAGTGGCGGCTGGAAAGGCGGCGGCGGCGGTCATAGTTGCGCCTGTGCCTGCGCCTGCGCCGGCTGCGCCTGCGCCTGCGCGGGCGGCGGTCGGTAAATCCTTCTACCGGCCACTTTTAGAGGTATTGATGTCATTCCTAAGCGGATTGAAACCGACACCCGATTTACCGGAAGCCGGCCTTTATCATTACCTTCGCGAAAACGGCGAAGAGAAATCCCGCATCCACTTGCGGCTCGACCCCGGCGGGCAGGGAACCTTGATCGTCAATTCCAGCCGCATCATGCACCTCAACCCGACGGCGGCGCTGATGACTTACCTTGCCCTGGAAAAAGTGGACGAGGCCGTTGCCGTAAAGACCATCCAGAAGAAATACCGCGTCAACAGGATGGAGGCTCTTTCGGACCTTCAAAACATAAATATACAACTCGAGGAACTCGTCCGCCCGGACGGCGTCTGTCCGATCCACGACCTGGACCTGGATACCGTTGCCCCGTTCTCGGCGCGTCCCACCGCCCCGTACCGCCTCGACCTGGCCCTGACCTATCGCTGTAACAACGACTGCGCCCACTGCTACAATGTTGCCCCCCACTCCCCTCTCCCTGTGGGAGACCCCCTAACGGGGGCAGGTGGGCCGGGGCTTGCCCTGAGTGAAGTCGAAGGGGTGAGGTCCGAACTTTCCACCGATGACTGGAAACGCGTCCTCGACAAAGCCTGGTCGCTGGGTATCCCCCACATCATCTTTACCGGCGGCGAGCCGACCCTGCGCAACGACCTGCCCGAACTGGTTGCCCACGCCGAGTCCAATGGGCAGATCACCGGCCTGAACACCAACGCCCGCCGTCTTTCGGACGAACGCTTCGTGAGCAGGTTGGTGGAGTCCGGCCTGGACCACGTACAAATCACGTTGGAGTCGAGCAGGCCCGAGGTCCATGACGAAATGGTGCGGGCGAAAGGCGCCTTCCAGCAAACAGTCAAGGGCATCCGCAACGTCCTGGCAACGCCGCTCTACGTCATGACCAATACCACCATGCTGCGGACGAACGTCCACACCATCCCGGCGACGCTGGACTTCCTGGCCGAACTCGGCGTCCCGACCGTCGGCCTGAACGCCCTCATCTACTCTGGCCGCGGCGCGACCGTCGGGACCGGGCTGAAAGAAGCCGAGTTGACCCCCCTGTTGGAAATTGCCCGCCAAAAGACCGAGGAGCACGGGCAGCGCCTCATCTGGTACACGCCGACGCAGTACTGCAACTTCGACCCGGTGCAGATGGACCTGGGCGTGAAGGGCTGCACGGCAGCGCTCTACAACATGTGCGTGGAACCCGACGGCGGGGTGCTGCCTTGCCAGTCGTATTATCACCAACTGGGCAACCTTCTCACCGATCAGTGGGATGTCATCTGGAACCATGAACTGTCTGTGCGCCTGCGGGAGCGCAAGGGATTGCCAGAAAAATGTAATGGCTGCCTGCTGCTGGCTGAGTGCGGCGGAGGCTGCCCGCTGACATTTGAGAATCCGGTTTCTGTGGAGCTGGTTGCGTGAATCATTGGGTCAAAGAACTCCCCGCCGAAGTGATGGTCTGCGACACCGAAGGAACCATCCTCGAAATGAACGCCGAAGCCGAGTCGCTCTTCGCGGAAGACGGCGGGCGCGGCCTGCTCGGAGCGAGCGCGCTCGATTGCCACCCGGAACCGTCACGCTCCAAACTGGCCGGCATGATGGACAGGCAGATAAAGAATGCCTACTACAACACAGAAAAAGGCGAAAAACGCTTTTTCTTCCAATCCCCCTGGTATCGGGACGGACAATACGCCGGTTTCGTCGAAATCTCTTTCGCCGTTCCCGACGAAATTCCCCACTTCATACGAGGCTGAAACATGGATTATGTTGATTTTTCCTGGGTAAAAGAATTTCCCGCTGCCATCACCGTCTGCGACCCGGACGGAATCATTCTAGAAATGAATGACAAATCCGCCAAAACCTTCGCGGCGGATGGCGGCTTGGCCCTGATCGGCAAAAATGCACTCGATTGCCACCCGGGCGAGTCGCGCGGCAAACTGGAACGCCTGATGGCTGCCCGACAGAAAAATGTTTACACAATTGAGAAAAATGGCGTCAAGAAATTGATCTACCAGAGTCCCTGGTTCGCCGAGGGACAGTACGCAGGATTTATCGAATTTGCTTTTGAAATCCCCTTCGACATGCCTCACTTCATCCGCGATTGACCACAACTGCCCTTATCCGAAAGGAGAAACCCATGGCCTCCGTCTCAAATTGGATCCGCGAACGTTTCACCAAAGTCCGCCCGCTGCCGGCTGAATCCCTGCATTACCAGTCCCCGCCCGGCGACGAGCCGTCCTACCGCCTGCACCTGCGCCTGCAAAAGGACGGTTCCGGCCTGCTCATCGTCAATGCCGCCACCGTCCTGCACCTCAACCCCACCGCGGCCGAGTACGCCTTCCACATGATGAAAGGGACGCCGCCCGAGGAAGTAGCAAAATTCTTCTCGAAACGCTACCGGGTAAACAAGGATACCGCCCTGCGTGACTTTTCGGACTTCCGCGACCGCGTCCAGACCCTCATCCACACCCCCGACCTGGATCCGGTCTCTTACCTCGACTTTGAACGGGTCGCGCCGCACTCGCAGGCCCTGACAGCACCCCTGCGCCTCGACTGCGCGCTGACCTATCGCCTGCCCGCCGGGGACAAGGCCGAGCATGCCCCGGTCAAGCGCGTGGACCGCGAACTGACCGCAGAAGAATGGCAGTCCATCCTGGATAAGGCCTGGCATGCCGGCATCCCGCACGTCACCTTCACCGGCGGCGAACCGACCCTGCGCGACGACCTGCCCGTCCTCATCGCCCACGCCGAAAAGAACGGCCAGGTCTGCGGCCTGCTCTCCGATGGTCTGAAACTGGCCGACAAGAAATACCTCAGCCAACTCCTGCAGACCGGCCTCGACCACCTGCTCTTCATCCTCCAGCCCGACGAAAAAGCCTCCTGGAAGGCGCTGGAAGCCATCATGCCGGAAGACCTGTTCACCACCGTACATCTTACCGTCACGCCGAAGAACGTCAGGAAGGCGGACGAAGTGCTGGAAAAACTGGCAAAACTGGAAGTCAAGAGCCTCTCCTTGAGCGCCTCCGACGCGTCCCTGAAGAACGAGATGCAGAAACTGCGCGACCAGGCCGTTGGCCTCGGCCTGACCCTGCACTGGGACCTGCCCGTCCCCTACTCGGCCGACAACCCCGTCGCCGCCGAGGTGGTGGACGACGAAGTCCCTGATGGAGCGGGCAAAGTCTGGCTCTACGTGGAACCGGACGGCGACGTGCTCCCTGCCCAGGGCGAGGCTGATAAGGTGCTGGGCAATTTCTTGAAAGATTCCTGGGAGAAAATCTATCAGTAGTTTTTCATCAGGGCGGACTTCCGTCCGCCCTTTTTGGAGGCGCAATGACCCCTGCCATTCGCAAGCGGCTTGCTCAAATCCTATTCCTCGTCCTGATCCAGGCTGTCATCCTGTTCGCCTCCGTGTGGAAGTGGGATTGGTGGAACGCCTGGGTCTACATCGGCATTTACCTGGCCTTCCTGATCTTCAACGTCATCGTCATCCTGCCGGGGCACAAGGACCTGGCGGAGGAACGTTCCAGAGTTGGCGAAGGCACCAAGAGCTGGGACCGGGTCATCGCCAGCATCGGCGCGTTCGGCGGGCTGCTCATCCTCGCGTTGGCAGGCCTGGATGAACGCTTCGGCTGGGCCGGCGCGATCAGGACCGAGGTCCAGATCGCCGCGTTCGTCCTGATGGGCGCCACCTATCCCATCTTCACTTGGGCGATGGTCTCGAACAAGTTCTTCGCCACCACCGTACGCATCCAGAAGGAGCGCGGCCACACCGTCCAGACCGGTGGGCCGTACCGCTTCGTGCGGCATCCGGGATATTTTAGTTTGCTGTTCACCTACGTGACCATGCCGTTCGCTCTCGGCTCGTTATGGGCCTGCATCCCGGCCGCGCTGCTGGTCCTTAACCTGTTCGTTCGCACCGCGCTGGAGGACCGTACACTCCTGGCAGAACTGGATGGCTATAAAGAATACGCTGCCCGCGTGCGCTATCGCTTGATTCCAGGAATATGGTAGTAATGGATAATCTCACCGACATTGCTGACGAACGTTTCAGCCAGGCGTGTAATTGCGCCCAATCGGTCTTCTCAGCCTTTGCCTCCCGCTATGGCCTGGATGAAGAGACTGCCATCAAGATTGCCACGTCCTTTGGCGGCGGGATGGCGCGCCGCGGCGAAGTCTGCGGCGCGGTGACCGGCGCGCTGATGGCGCTTGGCCTGGCACGCGGGGCGGCGACGCCGGAAGGCAAAGAGGAAGTATACCGGCTGGGGCGGGAGTTCATGCACCGTTTTGAAGAACAACATGGCTCCATCCTCTGCCGTATGCTGCTGGGTTGCGACATTAGCACCCCGGGAGGCCTTCAAAATGCCCGCGAAAGCGGGGTGATCAAGGCGATATGTCCGAATGTAGTGCACGACGCCGCAAAGATTCTCCAGTCCATACTTGAGGTTGGCTGATCAACACTTGATATTTTCTAAAAAACCTTTCATCGCACCCTTTGGAGAGATTGATGAATAAGAAGGCTTTTATCGTTATTCTGTTTTTCCTCTCTGCCGCGCTGACCGTAGCCTGTTCCTGTCTTCCACTTTCTCTCCTGGAAGAATTTTTCATCACTGAAGAGCAGGCTTATGACCCTCCTGCCAGTGACCCTGTGATCCCAGGCGCAACCTGCGAAGACAAACTCGGCGACCTGCTCTCGGAGGCTGAAAATTCTGACGCCCCTGGCAGCGAACTGGCGATGGAATATGTCCTCGCCACCTACAAAGTCTCTGGAGATGAAATCACCTCGCCCGATTTTCCCGCTGTTCCCAGCAACCTGGATACCTACCAGCAGGACACAAGCCTGCATCAGGAAATGTGGGATTTCATCGTGGACGTCGTCCCGGCAGAGTACCGGACTGGGGTGGCCTATTTCATGGTCTTCACCGATGGACCGGCCGGCACCCTCGGCGCAGTGGAGCAGACGGATGACCCTGACACCTGGATGCTTGAAATGGATGCCCAGGATGCCGGGAATTTCTCCGACCTCTCCACGACGCTCATCCACGAGATTTCACACATCTTTACCCTGGGTACTTCCCAGGTGGAAACGGACTACGACGTTTTCAACAATCCAGATGATTATTCCGCCTACGAAGAGGGCGACGCTGCCTGCGACACCTACTTCATGTTCGAGGGCTGCAGTTACTCCGATTCCTACATCAATCTATTCTTTGAAAACTACTGGGCGGACATTTACGATGAATGGCTGGAGATCAACCAGGAGCAGGATGAGGAGACTCTCGAAAACCTGCTCTACGACTTCTACGGCCAGTACACCGACCAGTTCGTATCCGATTACGCCGTGACAAGCCCGGAAGAAGATATTGCCGAATCGTTCATGTACTTTGTCTTGGCGCCTCAACCGGCCGGTGACACCGTCGCCGAAGAAAAGATTCTGTTCTTCTACGAATTCCCCGAACTGGTAACCCTGCGTGACCAGATGCGCGCCAGCCTCTGCCCTTACGTTATCCCATGAACATGCCCGAACGCCCCCTCCCTGAATCCTACTGGGTGGAGCCGGGACGCCTCCTGGCGGGCGAATATCCCGGCGGGGGGAGCAATTTCGAGACCCGCAAACGGCTGACCGCGCTGCTCGCCGCCGGGTTCGACACCTTTATTGACCTGACGCGCCCCGGCGAACTCCTGCCTTACCAGGATATACTGACCGAAGAGTCCTCCCTGCTCGGTCTGCCCGTCACATACAGTCGCTTTGCCATTGGTGATTTCGGCCTGCCCACTCATGGACAGATGGAGAAAATCCTGAAAACCATCGAAGCAGCCCTTTCTGCAAATCACAAAGTCTACCTGCACTGCTGGGGCGGGATTGGCCGCACGGGAACCACCGTCGGCTGTTACCTTGTCCAGCACGGCAAAAGCGGCGAAGAAGCCCTGCGCCCGTTGGCCGAGTGGTGGCGCGCCGTCCCCAAGAGTGTCCGCTATCCTCATTCCCCAGAAACCGAAGCCCAGCGGCAATTCATTCTGACGTGGCATGAACTGGCATAGCCGTTTCCTCCAGCAAGCCGGGTGGACGCGCGACCTGCGAGCCTACCTGTTCGAGCGCGCCGGATTAACGCGCGCCAGGCGTGTGCTGGAGGTCGGCTGCGGGACCGGGGCAGTGTTGGCCGATCTTTCCACCCCCGCCTCCATCTACGGTCTGGACCTCGACCCTGCCCGGCTGGCCGAGGCGCGGACACACGCCCCGGGCGTGACCCTCACCTGCGCCGACGCGTTGTCGTTGCCTTACCCTTCCCAAACGTTCGACATTGTTTTCTGTCATTACCTGCTGTTATGGGTGCGCGACCCGCTCCGGGCTTTGCGTGAAATGAAACGCGTCACCCGGCCAGGCGGCGCTGTGCTGGCGCTGGCGGAACCCGACTACGCCTCGCGCGTAGACAAGCCGGATACCCTTTCCCCTCTTGGCCGCTGGCAGGCGGAGTCACTTCGCCGCCAGGGCGCAGACCCGTTGCTCGGGGCGCGGCTGGCAGAGTTATTCCATCAGGCTGGTATTCGCTTACTCGAAACAGGGCCCATGCGCGGGGGTGGAGAGCGTCCGCTCCTGCCCGCGGGACGGGAACTGGAATGGGCTGTGCTGGAAGCCGATTTGGCGGGAGTCGCGCCGGAGGAGGAAATCAGGAAACTAAAAGAATTGGACGAGGCTGCCTGGACACAGGGGGAGCGCGTTTTACACGTGCCAACGTATTTCGCACACGGCGTAGTATAATCTCCGCCAATGAATGAGTCTTCTGGAACTTCTCCTGAAATACTGCCAGCGCCAATACCTGGAAAGGAAGTGAAGCGTTTTTTCAAGGAATTGCTCGAAACGCTCGGGCTGGCGCTGGTCCTGTTTTTGGTGATCAACCTAGTTTCGGCGCGCGTGCGCGTGGAAGGTTTTTCCATGCTCCCCACCCTGGATAATAACCAGTACGTGCTGGTGAGCCGCCTGACGCCCCGCTTTAGCGAATTGGAACGCGGCGACATCATCGTTTTCCGCCCGCCGATGTACCCGGAAGCGGATTGGCTGGAGCGACTGCTGGGTTTCCCGACCCTGCCTGGCCAGTATGAAGATTACATCAAGCGTGTGATCGGCCTGCCAGGCGAAACGGTGACGGTCGAGAATGGCGTGGTCAAAATCAATGGAACGACTCTGGTGGAGCCTTACATTGCTGAAGCGCCGGATTATTCGGGTGAGTGGATCGTGCCGGAGGGATATCTGTTTGTACTGGGCGATAATCGCAACAGTTCATCCGATTCGCACAGTTGGAGCTATCTGCCCATCGAGGACGTTCTGGGCAAGGCTGTGCTGGTCTACTGGCCGTTTTCAGATTGGATGGTTTTCACCGGCAACCAGGCTGTGCTGGCCGCGCCATGATCTATTCAGAAGAAAGTAATATTATTGTATTGAAGCGAGCCAACGATGGCTGAAGAAACCCATCTTTCTTATCCCTGTAACGAGTGCCAGGCCGGGGTCTTGCACGTCCGGTACATTACTTATTTCACGTGGCTGGACGATGAACTGGTAAGTGTGCCCAATTTCCCCGCCTGGGTGTGCGATGTATGCGGGCGGCGCGAATACGACCAGCGCGCCATTGCCTGGCTGACGACCATGCTCAACCCGGAAACAGGCAAACCCTCGCCCAGTTCTCGTCGCATCCGCCCGCCGAAGGACGAGAAACGCGACACCATCCGTCCCTCCCGTGTGGAGTAAGCAACCGGTTATCTTCGGGAGAAAGCCGCCATGCTCGAACAAAACGTCACCCATCGCCTGATTGCCGCGGATTTCCTGACCCCCAGTTATCGTGTGGTCGGCCGGATTATGGTGCCGAACAGCGGGGTGACCGGGTTGATGAACGACACCACCAACTCCTTTATGGAAATTCTGGAAGCCAAACTGGCGCGCCTGCACATGCCCACCAAGTTGGTGGGGGAATACAACATGATAGACCTGGTCAAGCCCAATGTCTTCGCCGTCTGCCTCACCCGCCGCGAGGATGTCGGTCCACAGGGGCTGGCACGCGGCGGGTACAAGAAATTAATCCAGTATCTGGTGCGCGTCACTACACCGGTCTACGAATTGGCAGGGACGCTGGAATGGACCGGGAGGTTTGATTTTGCCACCATCATGGTAGAAGGCATCCGTGATTTTGTCCCACTCTACGATGCCACACTGACGTCCATCCTCATCCCGCAGTTGCGCATCGAGAGTCCGGCCATCCTGTTCAACCGCCGCCATGTAGACCTGCTGGCGCTGGCCTCAGAGAAAAAAGAGTAGGGAAGGGTGGATTTTCCTGCTGCCGCCCCTGGTGAGGGGCGGTTTTTTTACCCAACCAACATGATTTCTACACGGCGTTAACGTTTTTCTTGTAGAGGCGCGGTATCCTTATCCTGTCTGAAATCTTCCGCGCATATTTGCGCGCAATCTAAACAAGGAGTATCGCTATGGGAAAAATCATCGGAATTGACCTTGGCACCACCAACAGCGTGGTGGCCGTCATGGAAGGCGGACAGCCCACCGTCATCACCACCGCGGAGGGCGGGCGGTTATGCCCATCTGTGGTTGCTTTCAACAAGAACAGTGAACGCATGGTCGGCCAGACCGCCAAGCGCCAAGCTGTGATCAACTCGGAAAACACCATTTACTCCATCAAGCGCTTCATGGGCCGCCGATTCGATGAAGTGGAGACCGAACGTAAAATGGTGCCTTTCCAAGTCATCGAAGGCCCACAGAACGAGGCGCGTGTGAAAATCCCGGTCACCAGCCGCGAGTACAGCCCGCAAGAAATCTCGGCCATGGTGCTCGCCAAACTAAAGGCCGACGCGGAGGCCTATCTTGGTCAGACCGTGACCGAAGCCGTCATCACCGTCCCGGCCTACTTCAACGACAGCCAGCGCCAGGCCACCAAAGACGCCGGGCGCATCGCAGGTCTGGATGTGAAACGCATCATCAACGAACCGACCGCCTCCGCCCTGGCCTACGGTCTCGACAAAAAGAAAAACGAGACCATCCTGGTCTTCGACCTGGGCGGCGGCACCTTCGACGTATCCATCCTGGATGTGGGCGAGGGTGTCATCGAGGTCAAATCCACCAACGGCGACACCCACCTGGGCGGCGATGACTGGGACCAGCGCATCGTCAACTGGGCAGCGGACGAGTTCAAGAAGCAGGAAGGCATTGACCTGCGCCAGGATCGCCAAGCCCTCCAACGCCTGCGCGAGGCCGCCGAAAAAGCGAAAGTCGAACTCTCCAGCATGATGGAGACCGAGATCAACCTGCCCTACATCACCGCCGACGCCAACGGACCGAAACACCTGGTACTCAAATTGACGCGCGCCAAATTCGAGCAGATGACCGAAGACCTGCTCAATCGCTGCCGCACGCCATTTGAATCGGCCCTGAGGGATGCCAGCCTGAAAGCCGCCGACCTCCACGAAGTCGTCCTCGTCGGCGGGTCCACCCGCATGCCGATGGTGCAGGAACTGGTGCGCAAACTGACCGACGGTAAAGAGCCGAACAAAGGCGTCAACCCCGACGAGGTGGTTGCAGTGGGCGCGGCCATCCAGGCCGGGGTGCTTGGCGGCGAAGTCAAAGATATCCTCCTGCTCGACGTGACCCCGCTTTCTCTGGGCGTGGAAACGATGGGCAGTGTGATGACCAAGATGATCGAACGCAATACCACCATCCCGGTGCGCAAGACTGAGACCTACTCCACCGCGGCCGATAGCCAGACCGCCGTGGACATCCACATCCTGCAAGGCGAGCGCCCGATGGCGAATGACAATATGTCCCTCGGCCGCTTTCGCCTGGATGGCATCCCGCCCGCCCCGCGCGGCATCCCGCAAATCGAAGTCACCTTCGACATTGACGCCAATGGCATCCTGAACGTGACCGCCAAAGACAAGGCCACCGGCAAGGAGCAGAAGATCACCGTGACCGCCTCCACCAACCTGAGCAAGGATGAGGTCGCCCGGAAAGTGGAAGAGGCCAAGCGCTATGAGGCTGAAGACAAGAAACGCCGCGAACTGATTGACGCCCGTAATAACGCCGACAGTCTCATCTACCAGACCGAGAAAGCCCTGCGCGAACTCGGCGAAAAAGTACCTTCTTCCGATCGCGGCAATATCGAGGCCAAGGTCAACGACCTCAAGCAAGCCATCCAGACCGATGACCTGGGCCGTATTAAAAAGGCCAGCGACGACCTCCAGAATGTTTTCTACGCCCTCAGCCAGCAGTTGTACGCCCAGCAAGGGCAGACCCCTCCGCAGGATGGCGGCAAGGCTCCGGGTCCCGAAACGCCCCCGCCAGGAGGCAGCGAGGGTGACGTGATTGACGGTCAGGCGAAGGACGCGTAAGGAAACAAAAAGCAAAAAAACAAAAGGACGGCCGAGAAAATTCCCCGGCCGTCCTTTAATTCCTTCTCATTTTGTATTCTGTTTTATGCTTTATAATTCCCTCCATGTCCAAGAAAACCCGCAATATCCTCATCGGCGTGGCAGCTTTCATCCTGGCTGCCATTGGCCTGTACAATATTCCCTTCATCCACGAAAAACTCGCCTGGCGTGTGGAAGACCTCCAGACGAGCATCTACTACTTCTTCAACCCACCGGAAGAAGTGGTTTTCGTGCCCACGCAACAGTCGCAGATAACCGTCACCCCGCGCCCGACCTCCACCGCCACCCTGATAACAACCAGTGAATTTACCCCCACCATCACCTCCACGCCTGTCCCACAGACGGTGAAACTTGAGGGTGTCACATTCTTTGACCAGATGCACCGCTGGAATTACTGCGGCCCGGCCAACCTGGCCATGGCGCTGGCCTACGTGGGTTGGGAAGGGTTGCCCGGCAACGCCATGGACTTGCGCGACCAGGTCGGCGGCGCCATCAAACCCGGCGTGGACGATCCCAGCCTGGATTTCATCCAGCGTTCGCAGACTGACGTCAATGTGATGCCCTATGAAATGGTTGACTTCGTCAATGACAATACGCCCTACCGCGCCCTCTTCCGCTATGGCGGGACCGTGGACTTGGTCAAGCAACTGATTGCCGCCGGGTTCCCGGTCATCGCCGAGAAGGGCATTTACCAGACCCTGCCGCCCGAAAACACCATGCAATGGGCCGGCCACTATGCCTTCACCACCGGCTATGACGAAACTGCTGGCGAATTCATCTATCAGGATTCATACACTCCGGACGAGAGTATTCCCTATGAACAGCAGGGCAAGAACATCCGGGCAAGTTACGCAGAATACCTGAAGGGCTGGCGCGCTTTCAACTACGTCTTCGTCATCGTCTACCAGCCGGAGCGCGAGGTTGAACTCTACCAGGTGCTCGGCCAATGGGTTGACGAGACCTGGGCCGCCCAAAAAGCGCTCGAAATTGCCGGGCAGGAGACTCAAACGCTGACCGGTATTGACGAATTCTTCGCCTGGTTCAACCAGGGCACCAGTTACGGCCTGCTGACCGAATACGGCCAGGCCGCCCTGGCATTCGACAACGCTTTCGCTCTCTATAACGCCTTGCCCGAAGACGACCGTCCCTACCGCATCATGTGGTACCAGACCGGTCCGTATCGCGCCTATTACTACACCAGCCGCTACCAGGATGTTATCAACCTGGCGGATGCCACTGAAGCCACCCTGTTCTCCCACCGCGTCCTCGAAGAGACTCTTTACTGGCGCGCGCTGGCCGAAGCCGCCCTCGGCCTCTACGACACCGCTTACGCCGACCTGCGCCGCGCCGTCGAATACAATCCCAATTTCGGCCCCGGCATCAGCCTGATGGCGGAGTGGGGCATTTCCCCGTAATAAATTGATGAGACTTCTGCACTTCGCGGACGCCCACATAGACATGGCGAACTATGGCCGCCATGACCCGGAAACGGGCCTGCCATTGCGCGTCCTGGACTTCCTCAAGTCTCTCGACGCCATCGTGAACGCCGCGATTGACGAGAAAGTGGACCTGGTCATCTTTGCCGGGGACGCCTACAAGGACCGCTCCCCCGCGCCCACGTTCCAGCGTGAATGGGGCAAACGCATCATCCGCCTGTCGAAAGCAGGCATCCGCACCCTGCTCCTGGTCGGCAACCACGACCTCTCCCCGGCTATCGGCCGCGCCCATGCCATCCAGGAGTTCGAGACGCTCGACATCCCGCACGTTACTGTGCTGTCGAAGCCTCAGTTCCTTTCCTCAGAGGAATTGGGGCTGCCCGCTCAGGTGATCGCCATCCCATGGGTCTCGCGCTCCGGCCTGCTGGCCGCCACCGACTCTGACGCCGAAGAAGTATTCGCCAACATCGAAGAACGGCTGACCGACCTCGTCCATCTCTGGCTGGGGAAAGCCGACCCG
>JACQYE010000061.1:0-10942 GCA_016208355.1 Chloroflexota bacterium
CAATCCCAATATGAAATTCGGTACGGTATTCACGCCAATACATCAGTGTCATCAGCAATTGATCGGCACGACCCAGTTTCGGTGGCCTTCCAAAATCACGCATCTCTTTCTGCATGACCACCAGCATCTTTTCAAACATTTTCCGGCTAACACCGGTTGAACGTTTGAAATCCTCATCCTTGAGCGTTTTGACCGTTTCGTATCGCATGTGCCTATTATGGCACAATTATCACCTATGCAAGAGGTCTATTATGAAAATTGGATTGGTAACCGATAGCACCGCCGACATTCCAATAGAAGTGCAGGGGCAATACGGGATCGAAGTGGTTCCGGCGCTTATCAACATCGGCGGGCGCAGTTATGAAGATGGGCGCGAGATCACCCGTGAAGAGTTCTACACCCGCCTGCCGGGGTTGAAACCGCCGCCGACCACTTCCGCCCCGTCAGTGGGGGCGTTCCAGGTAAAGTATGAAAAATTATTACGGGAAGGGGCAGAACGAGTGGTTTCCATCCACGCCGCCAACAGCCTGAGCGGTATTTTCAACGCCGCCCGCCTGGCCGCCCAGGAATTTGGAGAGCACGTGAAAGTGCTCGACAGCGAACAGTTGAGCCTGGGCATCGGCTTCCAGGTCATGGCGGCTGCAGAGGGGATTGCCCGCGGCGCGGTCATGGATGAAATTTTGTCCATCGTGGAAACCGTCCGGCAGCGTGTGCGTGTGGTGGCGTTGCTCGAATCTCTGGAATACATCCGCCGCAGCGGGCGCGTCTCGTGGGCAAAAGCCCTGATTGGTTCCCTGCTCCACATCCAGCCGTTGGTCGAATTACGCTACGGTATCGTCCACCGGCTGGGACAGGCGCGCACCCGTCTGCAGGGAGTAACGCGCCTGACAGAGGCTTTGAATTCCTTCGGCCCGTTGGGACGGCTGGCAGTTCTGCATACCAATGCCGAAGCCGCCGCCCGGCAGTTGCTGGAGGAAGTAAAGGCGCGTGTACCGGTGATGCCGTTCGTCGTCAACGTGACAACTGCCATCGGGACTCATGTGGGTCCAAACGGCCTGGGGTTCGCGGCGGTTCCGATCTCGTAAATTATGTAACTCTTTTAGAAAGTGACCCGGCTCGGTGAGCCGGGTCACTTTCTTTTACCACGTCAATCAAGATAATATGCCATACGTTGCAAGCCAATGGACGGGTCAAGATATTGCACCCGCACGCCCTTTGGCATATTCAAACTAATGGGAGCATAATTCAAGATGGCTTTCACCCCTGCTTCCACCAGTTTATTGGCTACTCCCTGGGCCGCTGAGGCCGGGACGCACAGCATGGCAATCTTGATGCCAGCCTTTCGGATGGTCTCCACCATATCTGCCACAGTTAGAATGGTGAATGCTCCAGCCTGCTGGCCGATTTTGGCCGGATCGTTATCGAACACCATTACCACGCGGAAGCCGCGGTCCTTGAACCCGGAATAACGCGCCAGGGCATGGCCCATGTCGCCCATGCCGACAATTGCCAGGTCCCAGACGCGCTCGACTTTCAGGATTTCGCGCAGTTTGGCATACAAAAAGGCGATGTTATAACCAGTGCCTTGTTTGCCAAACTCGCCGAACTGGGAGAGGTCCTTGCGGATCTGGGCGGCGGAAATACCGAGCCGTTCACCAAGTTCCTGCGAGGAGGTGGTCTGCTGTCCCTGGTTTTGCATGTGTTGGAGGGCGCGCAGGTAAACCGGTAGGCGGCTGACGATGATATCGGGGATTTCCTGTTTTATGGTCATGGCATACTCTCAAAGTGGATTTGTGTACAAACTTTATCACAAAGAGCGTTTTTGTGCAATTCAATGGCTGCCGCGTTTTGTCCAAAGACCGAGAAACAGCAGCGCCGCGGCCAGGATTCCCAGGAAAGCGCCGTTCACCAATCCAAGCCAGACTGCTGCCGCTGCCAAGACGGCCGTGACAACCGCCAGCAGGAGCCAGAAGTTCTTCTGCCTGCGCCAGCGCTGAAAAGCCCAGAAAGCGACGCCCAGGCCGAAGAGGCTTAGAAAGATTTTGAGGATCAAGTCTGACATAGCGCCTCCTTATTATACTTTTGGCTGATTATCCGACATTTTCAGCAATCCTGCAATCGCCCAGGGGGTCATGGCGAAAAAACCAATCAGCCCCAATTCGCCTGCCCCGCTTAACAGGGATGGGAGGATCATCCCCAATGCAGTGACGAGATAACTGGACGCGGCCAGCCTGTCGAACCCGGCCTGGGCCGCTTTACCTCCTCCGGCTGAGGCAAGCATGTAGAGCGCATATGTTGTAAAAACGGTCAGCCACCAACCCCAGTAGTTTTGTAGTGGAATGCCGTGATACGCTCCATCCACGTCCCAAACCCAGTGGCCGTTATAGACCATGACCGGGTCCATTACCATATCCCAGGCGGTCATTACGACCCCGCCCACTGCCGATACAGCCAGGACCCTCAGCCCGCGCCGCCAGTTCGACGGCACGAGCCAGTCTGCAATGACGAAGGACGGGTAACTCATCATGAACCACGCCACCGGGATAAGATAGGGTACCAGGCCGAGGAACTTGGGGCCGAGTTTGTCTGTGTAATGGTAAGGTCCATAGATCAACCCTGTCGCCACCCCGACGCTTTCGAAGAGCAGGCTGACGACAAAGACAAACGCCAGGAGCAGCAGGGCGCGCTTCCAGCCCTCGCGTTGGCTGGCATGGAGCAGGGCAAACGCGAATCCTGCCAGGGTGGTGAACGGGGTGACCAGCGGGGAGGGCATCACGCCCAGGGCAACGCTGACAATGGAATAACCTGTCATTAAAGCATATAACACGAGAAAGGTGATGATCGCTTTTTTCATTGTCTTCTCCATGTCCTCTTTGTTCAACCAGCTGCATTCTAACCGATTTGCCGGGAGCAGGTACACGGTTCAGAATGGGGTGTCGGGATTTGCCTATTTTCATCTCCTTTACGCCGTCATCTATGGTTATAATAAAAAAGGAGGTGACTATGGCAACAATCGCCCCTGTTCGACCTTCCCCCATCGCCGGGACGTGGTACGAGGGCAGCCCCAAAGCCCTCGCCCGCGCTGTGGACGAGTACCTCGACCGCGCCGAATTGCCGGAATTGGAGGGGGAGGTCGTCGCCGTCATCGCGCCGCACGCCGGGCATATTTACTCCGGACCAGTCGCCGGGTACGCCTTTGCCGCGGTGCGCGGCCGGACCTTCGACCTGGCCGCCGTCATCTCGCCCATGCACCAGCCTTACCATGAACCGCTGCTGACGACCGCCCACGAGGCTTATTTCACCCCGCTGGGAAACGTCCCGGTTGACAAAGATTCCCTGACCGCTCTAGACGCGGCCCTGACCTCCCGCCTAGGCTATGGTTTGACAGCGGTAGCCCATGACCGCGAACACTCCCTTGAGATCGAACTACCCTTCCTCCAACGCGCCCTGGCTGCTGATTTCAAACTCCTGCCGGTGATGGCGCGCAGCCAGTCGCCGAAAGCCATCGAAGCGCTGGGGGCGGCGCTGGCAGAAGTGCTGAAAAACAAGAATGCGCTACTGGTCGCGTCCACCGACCTCTCCCATTTCTACGACCAGGAGACTGCCAAAGGCCTCGACTCCGAGATGCTGCGCTGTTTCGAGGCCTTCGACCCGCAGACCATCTTTACCGTCGAGGCCAGCGGGCGCGGCCAGGCCTGCGGTCACGCCGCGGTGGCAGCTGTCCTGTGGGCGGCGCAGGCGCTTGGAGCGGATACAGTCAAAGTACTGCGCTACGCTACCTCCGGCGACGTGACTGGCGATTACTCGTCCGTAGTAGGGTACGGCGCGGCGGCAGCGCTAAAGACCAGGTGAAATGACTTCTTTTGCCTGTATTGCCGTCAATGTCTCGTCCGTCTCAGGCGTATTCGACTACGCCTTGCCTCCCGAACTGGAAGGAAAAATCGGCGCGGGCCATCTCGTCACCGTCCCGTTTGGCAAACAAACCGTCCAGGGCGTCGTTCTGGAACTGATTGCCACCCCTTCCGTTGCTGAGACCAAACCCATCCTCAGCCTGCTCGACCCGCTGCCGGCCCTGACCGCCGCGCAGATCGCCCTGGCGCACCGGATGGCGGATTATTTCCTCGCACCCCTGGCCGCCATGATTGACTTGATGCTGCCCGCCGGGCTGAGTCAGCAAGCGGATACCGTATTTGAGATCCGGAATTCGGGTACGAAAGACGTGTCACAAGTATCGAACATCGAATCACGCCTTTTCAAACTTCTCACCGAGCGCGGCGCGCTGCGAGGCAGGCAAATAGACCGGCATTTTAGCAAAGTTGACTGGCGGAAAACTGCCCAGTACCTGGTCAGACGCGGGGTTTTGTCCAGCCAATCCATCCTCCCGCCGCCGACGGTGCGGCCAAAATTCGTCCGCACGGCGCAACTGGCAGTGACGCCGGAACAGGCCGAAGCAGCCATGCCTGATCTTGGGAAAACCGAAGCGACCCTCTCCCGCCGCCAGGCCGCGCTGCGTTTCCTGATACGCGAACCAGCGGATGTGAATGTCTCGTGGGTCTACGCCGAGTCCGGTTGTAATCTTGCCGACTTGCAGGAATTGGCCGAGCGCGAACTGATCGTTTTGCGGGAGACCGAGATCTGGCGCGATCCACTTGAGAGAGTCGAGAGCAGAGAAGTAAGCAGTGAACAACCCCCGGAACTAACACCGGAGCAACAAAAAGCATGGGAGTCCATCCTGCAAGCCTTCTCGACACCCGACACTCGCCGCTAGTTTCTCATCCACGGCGTGACCGGCTCCGGCAAGACCGAACTCTATCTTCGCGCCGTTGAGGAAGCCATCCGGCGCGGCAAGAAAGCCATCATCCTCGTCCCGGAGATTGCCATCACCCCGCAGACGGTGCGTCGTTTTCTGGCGAGGTTTCCGGGTCAGGTCGGGCTGATCCACTCGAAACTCTCCCCCGGCGAGCGATACGACACCTGGCGGCGGGCGCGTCTCGGTTTGCTTAAAGTTGTCATCGGGCCGCGCTCAGCGTTGTTTGCCCCCCTGCAGAATATCGGCCTCGTTGTAGCAGACGAGTGCCACGACTCCTCGTATTCCCAGTCCGAGCCGCCATTCTATAATGCTGTCACTGCCGCGCAGGAATATGCCCGCATCTGCGGCGCGGTCTGCCTTCTCGGGTCAGCGACCCCATCCATAGTACAACGGCATCAGGCCGAAGTCGGGGAAAGCGTCCGGCTGGTGCTTACTCAACGGATTCGCAATGGAAGCGCGGACGCCAGAATGGATGGAGGGCTGCCCCCCGTCTCGATCATTGACATGCGGGAGGAACTCAAATCCGGAAACCGGGGTATTTTCAGCCAGCCGTTGGTGAACGCGTTGGACAAAGCGCTCAAGCGCGGCGAGCAGGCCATCCTGTTCCTGAACCGGCGCGGCACGGCCACCTACGTTTTTTGCCGCACGTGCGGCTACGTGGCGAAGTGTCCGCAGTGCGATACCCCGCTCACGTTACACCTTGAACCTGATAACGTGCTCACGTGTCACCGCTGCGGTTATCACCGGCGGATGCCGGAGAAATGCCCCGACTGCGGGAGCACGCAAATCCGCGCCTATGGACTGGGCAGCGAAAAAGTGGAGACCGAGGTGCAGGCGCTCTTCCCATCTGCCCGCACCCTGCGCTGGGACTGGGAAACCACTCGCCAGAAGGACGCCCATGAAATCATCCTCAGCCACTTCGCCGCCCACCGTGCGGATGTGCTGGTGGGGACGCAGATGCTGGCCAAAGGACTCGACCTGCCGCTGGTGACACTGGTGGGCATTGTCCTTGCCGATGTGGGACTCAACCTGCCCGACCCCTTTGCGGCCGAACGGACCTTCAGCCTGCTGACGCAGGTCTCGGGCCGCGCCGGTCGTTCGTCCCTCGGCGGAGAGGTGATCCTGCAAACCTTCCAGCAGGAGCATTACGCCATACAGTTTGCCGTCCGGCACGATGTGGATGGGTTCTACGTTCGCGAGCTGGAGGAACGCCGCAGGCTGGGTTATCCGCCCTTTTCGCGGCTGGTACGGCTGGAATACCGGCATTTCGATGCGGCAAAAGCCGAGACCGAGGCGCGGCGGGTGGCAGCGCAGCTATCAAAGGGTATTGAAACAGACAAGCGGATTCAAACGGATTTGCTCGGTCCGGTGCCTTGTTTCTTCACCCGGATGGACGGTCTTTACCGCTGGCAAGTCGTCCTGCGCGGCCCACAGCCGGAGTCGTTGGTGAGGGGAATGAAGTTGGATGGCTGGCGGGTAGAGGTGGAGCCGGTAAGTTTGTTGTAGAGGCAGTTTTTACTGACTAAATGTCTCGTTATAGATTCTGGGGGTATGGTGCAATGTGAAAAGAATGAATTCCAGCGCTTCATTCAACTTGTCAAACTCCATTTCGGGCCTCCAGGCCGCGGCCGCAGAAATCAATTCCCGCCATGGTTCGCCAAATGCTTCCAACGCCCAGCGCGCCGCCTCAGGCTTGGATGCCACACGCCCGTGTTCGAGCACGTAAAGCGAACGGCACATGGTCAGCACGGCGTATGCCTGGTATTCATCACTCTGGAAACGCTCCGGCGACGGGAACGGCGGCGACCACCATTCTCGCAGACTGCCGCGTACAGCCTCCCTAAGGTTATCCGCGCTGACAGGGTCAATCAATTCCGCGAGCGGAGGCCCGGCAACCACGATGCCCTTCTCACGCAGAATCCAGCGCTGGATGATCCAGTCGCTGCCGAGGGGCTCCAGGGCGAAGTGCCCATCCACGCCCAGCCAGGGGATGGGGGCGTGCGCCGGGTCGTGGCGGCGCAGGTTGTCCTTCGGGATATACGCGCCTTCAAGTTTTCGTGACCCGGGCAACCCAGCGGCGAAAAGACGGGTATGCAACTCCTTCAGATCAGTGAAGGCCTCGGCGGGGAGAGGTCCGTCCGTGACGACCACGAAATCAATGTCGCTGGTTTCGGGATTGAAATCGCCGTAGGCCAGCGAGCCGTGCAAGTAGAGCCCGACGAAACGGCTGCCGAGGACGGCCTGCTCCTCAGCCAGCATCCAGTCGAGGACCGCGTTGACTTCCGGGTAAGGGGTAAGGAAAGTTTTCTGTGTTTTCATGGTTTTGTAGGTCCCGTTTTTGCGAGAAAATTTCATGTGGCGGTCACGCAAATGCGTGACCTACCCGCTCCTGATCCGTCCATTCTCCACGACCCAGACCTCAGTGGCAAAATGCTCGATGAAATAGCGGTCATGCACAACGGCCAGCACCGTTCCCTCAAACTCAAAACGGGAGCGGGAGGGGATGTCGAGGTGGTTGATCGGTTCGTCAAGCAGCAGGAAGTTACAGCCGCGAGCGATCAGCACGGCCAGTTCAAGCCGGGAACGTTCACCATAACTCATCTCACCACACGGGCGCAACGGGGCGTCACCGCCAAACAAGAAAGCGTGGAGAAAAGTGCGCGTCCGGGTGGTGTTGAAATCACCAGCGGCCTGGATGATTTCCAGCGGCGACTTCGACGGATCGAGCAATTCCTGTTCCTGGGTCATGTAGCCCATTTTGACCGACGAACCGAGCCGCGCGGACCCGGAAACCGGTTCCAGTTTCCCGGCAATGGTGCGCAGGAGAGTGGTTTTCCCGCACCCATTCGGACCCGTCAGCGCCACCCGTCCTCCGCCGCGGACGTGGAGCCGGAGGCCGGTCAGCAGGGGCGGGTAGCCAGGATAACCGATGGACAGGCTTTCGGTCACGAGTACGTCCCGGCTGACATGCTGTGGGCCGGTGAAGTCCAGTTTGATCTGCCAGTCACCGCGCGGGCGTTCGACCAGTTCGTCCGACTCGAGGAAGCGTTCCAGTTTTTTCTCGCGGCTCTTTGCCTTGGCGGCCACTTTCTTGGCGATACCCTGCTGGTAAGACTTGTAGCCTTTCCGTTTGTAATCCGGCCCGCCGATGCGAATGGAACTGGCTTCGCGCTCGGTCTTGGATGCCTGGGCTTTGGTGCGGACAATATCAGCCTGCATACGGCGGATTTCGGTCTGTTGGTCGAGATAGGCCTGCAACTGGTGTTTGCGTTCTGCTTCCTTCTGTGAGAGGTGGGCGCTGTAGTTCCCGCTATATTGCTTCAGGCGATGGGTGGACGAGTCGAGTTCTAGGATGGATGCGACGGTATTGTCGAGGAAAGTCCGGTCGTGGGAGACGATGAGCGCCGCGCCGTGGAAACGCCGGAGCCAGTCTTCCAGCCACTCGAGCATGGCAATGTCGAGGTGGTTGGTAGGTTCGTCGAGCAGGAGCAGGTGCGGGCCGGAGAGCAGAAGACGCGCCAGCATGAGGCGGGTTTTCTGGCCGCCGCTCAACATACTGAGGCGCGTTTCTGGCGCAATCCCGGTCAAGCCCAGCGGCGTCAGCACGCTGGCAGGCTGTACGCTGGAGCGTTCCAACGCGAGCAGGGCTGCGTCGTATTCGGCCTGGAGATTTATATCGGTGGGGTTTTCAGCCAGGGCTGCAGCCAGATTGACGAGGGCAGCCTCCGGGTCCCGCGCCGGATTGAGCGCACACGCCTCTGCCAGTGTCAGGGCAGGATCGAGGTCGAAGCCCTGAGCCAGGTAGCCGATCCGCAGGCGGTGGCGCGTGTGCGCCACCGTCCCCGAATCCGGTTTTTCCTGCCCGGTCAGGATACGCAAAAGTGTGGTCTTGCCGCAGCCGTTCGGGCCAATGAGTCCAATACGTTCGCTTGCGGAGACGCTGAAGGTGATATCGTGGAGTACGGTTTGGAGGCCGTAAGTCTTGGAGATATGATGTGCAGAGAGCATAGACGATCCTGTAGAAAACAAAACCGGGGGCATACGCCCCCGGCTGGAATCAAAACCAGCGGGTTGTAGCCCGGAAAAGCGTTGGTTTTCTACAGGGTATCTGTCATTCCTTGTGCTCCTGATCAGTACGGCGAGGAAATTATAACATGGTTCCGTTGGGAGTTACCCGACTGAAGTTTTCAACTCGGACGGACTGATGCCTGAAAGGCGTACATTAATAATCTGTTTTAACATATCAAACCAGAAGGATGCGCCCGGGCTGGCCGCGGCTCCTGAAATTAGAATCCCGGCAAGTTTTATAAGCCAGCCAGTCATGTCGGTCACCTGGGGGGCATTGATGATTGGATAACATTGGCCTGAAATCAAAATGCCGTAGATTTCGTTTTCTTGTTGGGGAAAAAGCGTGCAGGTCTCGGACAAGCTTGTTTCCTGGTCGCTTGTTGGCGAAACAGGCGATCCAAACCAGCCCACTGGGAGACTAATATCTGAAAATTGTTGTTGGATGGCGGATAATTGTCCAACATCTACAGTAGTTGTGTCACCTTCTGTCAGGATGTTTTCTATCTTACCCAGGAGGGCGATGCGCAAATCGGGCTCCCTCCACAAACGGCTGGTGAGGTTGATTGAGTCAACATTGACAATGATCGCCAGAAGAATCCCCACAAGCAGGGTGGTAATGAGGCTGCGGCGTTTGTACCAACCGGTTAGACGATTCATGGCATTGTTGAACCATTCTTCGATGTTATTGCGGACCAGTTCCAACTCGTTTTCTTTTTGCCAGATTGATTGTGGCATACTATTCAAAATGGCATGCAAAGTCTGTTTTAACTGGGGGTGAGTAATGCTGAGCGCAGTAACGCCGGCGCGAATTCTGTTTATGGTTTCGTCTTCGGAATCGCCCGCCTTGAAGGATAATTTAACCAGTGCATCATTAACCTGTTGCTTCTGGACTCTAATCGTATCAAACAAGGCATCCACAGACTCCTTAAGTCGAGGAATATCTTGTCCCATTGCCAGGAGATCGTTTTTTACGGTATCCTGGATTTCGGCGCAGGCCTCTTCTCCCGTTTCAGATACCAATGCTTTGCGAATCATCCCCAACATCAGACTTAGTCGCCGGCGCGCTTCGGCGCGTTTCTTTTTAGGCAGTCTCTGGGTCTCGCTGTATAGTTTGTAGAGTTGTTGTTGAATAAGAGAGGCTTCGGTTCCCGTAGTCGAGAGGATGTCGATCATTGCCTGGGAAAATTGACTTGCCGGTATATACGAGGGCTTGTTATTGTTATCCTTGCCCGTATATAGACTGCGGATCAATGGGTGGTTATAGAATTGATCAACCAGTGTGAATTCTGTCAGCATTTTCCCAAGCGTCTTCTCCAGCATGCGAGAACGCCATTTTAGCCTGGCAGCGATCCATTCCTGTATTTGCATGGATGAGAGGCTTAGCAAAGACCAGGCAAGAAAAATGCCAAGCAGGATATTGAGCAATAAAGTAATGGACATCTTGTTCACCTCGCCAAGGAATGATTCAATATCGGCAGGAGTCGGTTTTGTGTACCTTCCAACTCTGATGAAAAGTAATTTCCTCTGGCATCTTTTGGAGCAGGTTGATTTATCCCGGAAATCAGCTCCAGATAGCGCGGATCGGTTCGTATAGGATCCAAATCCGGGTCAGATTTTATCCACTCAATTGTTGTATCGTTATTCATAAGAGCCAGCCGGAGGAATTCAAAGGCTAGTTCTGTATCCCCACAAATGGCATAAAAACAGGCGCGATTATATGTGCTCTCATTATTCATTTTAGGCAATGCAGTAGCAATATGATGATTGGCCTTATTTTCAAGCCCCAGCCTGTGATAGACCCCTGCGATAGCACTATGCGCCAGAATATAATCCGGGTTTTTACGAAGAACAAACTGAAATGCCTTCACTGCCTCATCATTTCGTTGTTCAACTGAATAAAGTAATCCCAGGTAATAATAATAAACTTCTCGATCAGGAGCCATCTCGATTGCCTTCTGATATGCGCCGATGGCATCCTTGTACCTGCCCAAAGACTTATACAATTTTCCCAATGTGTCCCAAGCCCGATCATTGGTTGGATTGACCCGGGTAATATTTTCATAA